>JALDXQ010000002.1:0-100002 GCA_032156805.1 Acidobacteriota bacterium | reverse complement strand
ATCCGCGGGTGCACCAGCGCCCGCGGCGGCGCGAGCAGGTTGGCGACATCGAAAAAGGTTCGACAGACGACCTCGTCTGATGCCGCCGCCTTGTGCACTCGCTCGAGGTACCACTGCATTGCCGTTCTCATGCGGTGACGCCGTCGCCCCACGACTTCCGGATAGGCCATGTCGCTGCGCACGGCGAGTTGCCAGGCGCCGTCAACGATGCGCGAGACGCGGGGAAGCAGCCGCTGCCAGAGGTGTCGCATCCCCTCTGGGTTGCTCAGGCAGTCGCGAAGTGCGAGCACCTCGAGCACGGCGACGCTCATGCCCTGACCGTAGACCGGATTGAAGCTGCACAACGCATCGCCCAGCACCACGTACGACTCAGGGAATCGTCGCAGTCGTTCGTAGTGATGCCACCGGCTATCGTCGAAGGCGAAGCACGCCACATCAGTCACGGCTGCCGCGCGTTGGATCACATCGTAGAGGTCGGGACAGGGGAGCGATCGTGCAAAGGCCAGATAGCCACGGTCGTCCATCGGCGCACTGTCACCGAGGAGACCACCGAGCGTCACCATCCAGCGCTGATGCTCAATCGCCAGCATGAAGCCGAGCCGCCTGCCTGCAGGAGGCGTGGCAGCGATGACGACCCCGGCGTCTCCGGCAAGGTGCGTCGTCTCCCGTCGATAGAGCCTGGTCGCGTACGAAACGTCGATCTCGACGTGCTCGGTGACCGGGGCGTCATACCCAATCTCGGTCAGTCAGGTCGGGGACCGGGATGCACGGCCTGAGGCATCGAGCACCAGATCGGCGAGTTCAGGATTCCCGTTGCGGCCACCGTCTGTTCTGACGCCGATCACTCGCTCCTTGGCAGGCGCGGCGAGCAGCCCGATCACGTGACGCCCATCCACGAGCTGAATGTTGTGTCGCTGCCTGACGCGTGCCCGGATCGTGTGTTCGAGCAGCGGCCGACTCATGAGCACACCGCGCAAACCACTTTGAAACTTCTTCTTGTAGCGTCCGTGCTGGAACCATCGGACGTCGCCGATCACGTCACCGCCGATCGCTCCAGCTCCGACCAACTCGGTCTCGAGGCCAGGAAAGAGTTGCTCCAACGCGATCAGTCCGCTGGCGAGGAGCGCATGTCCATGCCGCCCCTGCGGAATGGCCGGGCGATTTGCCGCCTCGGCCGGCAGTGAGTCGCGATCCAGCACGGTGACGCGATCGAATCGGTCAGCGAACACCTGCGCGGCGGCGAGGCCGGTGATGCTCGCGCCGATGACGATTGCGTGGTGACCGAGTCGGTCAGCGCCGCTCATGGTGCTCGCGGTTCTTCACGCGACGAAGCGTACGAGCGACGACGTACTCGCCGACCCGGCGGCCTTGGCGCCCTCCCGCTTCCTGGTCAAATCGAAAATGAATGCCGCCATAGATCCGTGCGTCGTCAATGTCTCGTGTCACCTGCTCGAGATGTGTGTAGCGGAGTTCGATATCGGGAAGACTCGCCGTGGACAGACGCACGACGTGGCGACCGTCACCGTGCAAGCGTTCGATCACCGCGCGCGCTGCGTAGCTCGATGAGGCATGTGCCGACGGATAGCTCGGGTGGCACGGGGTGACGATGAACGGCTCGAAACTGGCGTCAGGATCGGTTGCCGGGTTGTCGTCGGTGTCGGCGGCATGAATCGCAGTCTCAGGACGCCAGAACGTGTAGTGATACTTCGCGTCCATGACGGCGATCAGCGCGTCGTTCATTGCCATGTTGAGCAGGGCGAAAAGCCGTGCGCTCTCCGGGATCGACAGCCGTCGAGCGCTGGCGATCTGCCGGGCAATCGGGTTCCAGACCAGCTGCGACGGCACGGCAGCGAAGAAGCGAGCCACGTCGGTCCGATCCGCGGGGCGCTGAGTGCTGTTCATCGCGCCGACGCGCTTCACTTCCTCGAAGTCCCTCGCGAATCTCCGGCCGGTCAGGCGTGGCGGCGGACCTGCGCGGAATTGATCTCCGCTCCGGATGCCGAATGGCTTCACGTTTCGCCAATGAAAGAACAGCCCACCGTTGGACGAGCAGCCCGGCGTGAGCTGCCATTGGCCCGGGGCGGTGGGTTGTGGGTCGTACAGTTCCGGTGACTCGGAGCCATCGTGTTCCCGCTGCTGGGCCATGGCCTCGGCGACGCGTTCGCCGAGGGACACCCCCAGTCTCTTGGCGGGACCATCCGGGATCTTCTTTAGTGCCCGGTCCCGCTCGGCCCCGAGTTGCTCTCTCTGCTCGCTCACGTAGCGGGCGAGGACGTGATGCGCTGCGGCGATCGCAGCTGCCTCTATCGACGCAGCCGGCGAAGGAATGGTGGTTTCGAGGTAGGGGGCGAAATCTCCCGTGACGGCATTGACCGCCTCGAAGACGGCAAGGTGCGCGATGGTGGCCGTCCTCACCTGGTCCACGCCCGTCTGCCCGCCGATCGTCGACAGGACGATTCGGTTCCACTCCAGTACGACGTTGGAATGAGGGGGCCGTAGCGTATCCGCCGTCTGCGCGATAGTGACATGCGTCAGCAGCAGTGCGATCACAGTGACATTCACAACACGGTTCATCGTCATCTCCTTCCACGCAAGGTCAGCCGTGCAACCTCCACGGCTGAGCGGCGACTCCGTGTCGCCACTATCTCCGCCGCAACTGAGCGGAGTCATGGGAACGGAGTGGGATTACTCTGAGATCGCCAAAGGCATCACGCGGGCTCGAGCCGCGGCGCCATTGCGTGACCGAGGACTGATCACGTGAAGTCACATGAGTCGACGGAAGGGGAGATTCGTTTCGGTCGTTACCGGTTTCATCCGACGCAGGGACTGGCGCGAGGTAGACGCGATCTCCGGATCACACCCAAGTCACTTGCCGTTCTCGGAACGCTCCTCGATCGATCGGGCGAGGTGGTTACCAAAGAGGAACTGTTTCGCGCGGTCTGGCCCGAGACTGCTGTGAGCGATGCAGCGTTGACGACCTGCATCCAGGAGTTGCGGCGCGCGCTCGTCGATGATGCACGTCAACCTCGATACATCGAGACCGTGCACCGCCGCGGCTTCCGGTTCCTGATCGCGACATCGCCTCGAGGTGACGACGGTGAGTCGCTGGCGGCCGTCGCTCGCTCGCCGCGCACGCCGCAGTCGATCGTAGGGCGTGAGACGCCGCTCGGGTTGCTTTCCGACGCACTGGCGCGAACCTGCAAGGGTGAGCGTCAGGTGCTGTTCGTCTCCGGCGCCGCCGGGATCGGGAAGACGACGCTGGTCAACGCCTGGCTGGAAACGATTGCGGCTGATCGAGAAATCCGCGTGATGCGTGCCGAGTGCACCGAACATCACGGTGCCGGCGAAGCCCTCCAGCCGCTGTTGGATGCGCTCGGCCGCTTCTGCCGTCAACCGCGTGGTCAGTCGTACGTGGCCGCTCTACGCCAATGCGCGCCAACCTGGCTCGCGCAGTTGCCGGCCTTCCAGGCGAAAGATGAATGGGTGCGCCTGCGGCGGCGGACTGCCGGCGTGACCACGGAGCGGATGCTGCGTGAGTTGACTGACGTGCTCGAGCAGCTGAGCGCGCGCGAGCCCATCGTTCTCTGCCTTGATGATCTGCACTGGAGCGATCCGTTGACGCTCGATTGGATCGCTGCGTTTGGCAGGCGAACCGCGCCGACTCACGTCCTCGTGATTGGTACCTACCGGCCGGGTGAAGTGGTCGGGCGGAAGTCGCCGACATCGCTGGTCGACGATCTCGGGATCAAAGGACTGTGCGTGGAGATCGCGTTGACGCCGCTCGACCCGCAGTCAGTCACCGACTACGTGCTCGCGCGATTCCCGCCGGCGCCCGGTGCCGGCACGGCGCTCGAGGAGTTGGCCGGGTTCGTCCACACTCGAACCGAGGGCAATCCACTCTTCGTCGTCAACGTCCTGTCGGACGTCGTCGCGCGCAGCATCCTGACCGAGCGCGACGGAGGCTGGACGGCCGAACGGCTCGAGCCGACTGCGCTCGCGATCCCGGCCGACATCCGGCGGGCCATCGAGCAACAGGTCGAACGGCTCGACCGGGTCGAACAGTGCGTGCTGGAGATCGCGAGTGCCACACTCGGCACCTGCTCCGTGGCGGCGATCGCAGCCGGTGGCGGGATGTCCGAACGGGAGGTGGAGTCCATTTGCGTAAGGCTTGCGCGCCGCCAGGTGTTCTTGCGGCCGCGACCGACGGCCGAATGGCCCGACGGCACCTGGACGGCGACCTTCGAGTTCCTCCATTCGCTCTATCGCGAAGCGCTCGCGACGCGGCTTTCACCCGGCCGGCGCGTCGATGTCCATCGAGCGATCGGAGAACGATTGGAGAAGGCCTGGGGCGACCGCGCGTCGGAGCTGGCCACGGAGCTGTCCTGGCACTTCGAGGAAGCGCGCGACTTCCATCGCGCCGTGCGCTACCTGCAGCAGGCGGCTGAAACAGCGCGCTGCCGCAGCGCCCATGCCGTTGCCGAGCGCCACTATCGCCGGGCCATCGAATTACTGGAAAGACTGCCTGCGAGCGACGAACGGGACGAACGCGAAGTCGCGCTGCAGATCGGTTTCG
The DNA here is from genome assembly GCA_032156805.1 of Acidobacteriota bacterium. GTDB lineage: Bacteria > Acidobacteriota > Vicinamibacteria > Vicinamibacterales > UBA2999 > Gp6-AA40. The sequence goes on along the minus strand of JALDXQ010000002.1, from coordinate 95,429 downwards.
GTCAGGTCGTGATGCAGACGCACGGGTGGGGATACCCGGCCGTCGAAGCGGCGTACACCCGCGTGCGCCACCTGTCAGAAGCTCGTGGTCCCGGCCAACCACTTCTGTCCGCGTTGTGGCACCTGTGGATCTATACGGCGACTCGGGGCGATCTGGACGGGGCGCGCGCCTTCGCCGATCGCCTGTCCGCTGTGGCCCGTCAACTGAACGAGCCCGAGTCGCTGCTGCAGGCGCATCACGCGCAGTGGAGCACGTTGTTCTCGCTGGGCGACCTGCGCGGTACCGAGGTTCATGCCGGCAAGGGCATTGAGACGTACGATCGAGCTGGTGGCGGCGCACCTTCGTTCGGTGGACACGATGCCGGGATCTGCGCGCGGATGTTTCGCGGCCGTGTCCTGGCTTTGTGCGGTCACACCGATGGCGCGGCCACGCTGTGCGACGAAACGCTGAGGCTGGCGCGCGAGCTCGATCAGCCGTTCACCATGGCCTTTGCCCTGATGCACGCGGCGGGCGTACATCAGACGCGACGCGACGCTCGACTCGCACGAATGCATGCTCGGGAAGCACGCGACCTCGCGCGTGAGCACCGATTCGACCTCATGGCGGCGTGGGCGAGCTGCTACCTGGGATGGGCGATGGTCGAGAGCGGCGATCTCGGCGAAGGCGTGGCACTGCTCGACGAGGGCGTCGCCGCAGCCGCGGCGACCGGATCGATCCTGTTTCAGCCTCACATGCTCGCGCTGCGTGCAACCGCGGAGCTGGTAAGCGGGCGATCGTCCGACGCGCGAATCACGATCCGCGAGGCGATGGCGATCACCCTTCAGACCGGCGAGTCGTTTCATCTGGCGGAGCTGCATCGGCTCAATGCCGAGATCCATCTTGCCCAGGGGCGCGACGCGGACTCGACGCGTCGTGCGGACGAAGAGTTCCGAACGGCCATGCACGTCGCGACGGAGCAGGGTGCGGCGCAGTTGCGCCTGCGCGCAGCGATCGGTTTGGTCCGACTTCGGCGTCGCGCCGGTGGTGATGACGCAATGCCGCTGCTGGCCGAGGCCCGCCGGCGAGTTGTCGAGGGCGGCGACCTGCCGGACGCACGTGAAGCAGACGTGCTTCTCTCGTCGGGGTAACCTCATTCGATGAGCACGAAACCGAGGATCACGCCAACAAGAATGAGGATTGCCACCACCAGGCGAAGAAGAAACCAACTCGACTGAGGCGGAGGCGCGGGCCCGGGTTCGGGCGGTGTGGTCACCGGCTCCAGGACCTCGGGAACAGGCGACGATTGCGCTGGGCCACGGACGTCTTGCGAGAGAGAAACGACGATCTCTCTGGTTGCAATCGCGTCTGCAAGGGTGGTCTCGAGGGAAGGGCTCCAACCAAGCCGATGGAAGTGCAGCCGCTTCAGGTTCTCTGGTGGAAGTCCGTCCTCTTGCGATTCGGGAAACGGATCCTCCCAGTACGTTGGGCGCACGAATCCGGGGCGATTCAATGACAGCGCGTACTCCCATTCCGCACGGACGTGCGAAGAGCGCATCGCGTTGGTCGACCAGAACAGCTGAAACACGTCCGCTTCCTGGATCAGTTCGCGAAGGCGCGTCCGCCAATCCATTCCAGGCTTGAGGTCATGCACATCTCGCAGGTAGACATCACCCAGTGACTGCACGAACAACTCGAACTGCCTGACGACCTCGGTGTCCTTCCGCGAGTACGACGCAAACACCCGGCGATAGAGACTCGCCGTGGTCGCCTCCTTTGGCTCGTCAGGCTGACCGGTTGGATGAGCGGAGTCGACGCGAATCGAGATGCCGACCTCCGCGAGAAGGATCACGCCGAGAAAGACCGAGAGCCGCCCTTGCACGACGGTCCCGTCAGCTTCTGCTCGCGCGCGGACCGAAAATTGTTCCTGATGAATGTCCTCGATCCAGAAAAAGGTCCGACGATCAGGCCGGAACTCGAGGCCTGGGACGACCGGCGCGAGCGTGATTTCGCTCTCGCGCGGCACAGTGGAACGCGCATCGGCTCGGTCGTGGTTGTACTGTGGCGCCTGCGTGCCGAGCGCCTGTCGCGCCAGTGCCTGCACCTGTTCGACCGGGCTCGGTTGCCCGCGCGGGGCGTCCGGCCGGCGATGCGCGAGGTGCATGAACGTGAGCATCGTCTTCCATTCCCCCGGTCGAAGGACGTTCGGCCTGTACACGGTGAACTGGACCTCTTCAAACCGGCGACGTGCCGGTTCGGGCGACTGGACCACGACAGGCGCGTGGCTCGTTGGTGTCGTCAGTTGGCGAGTGTCGTAGAACCAGCGCCGAAACATGTCGCCGCCGACGACATAACGGTCGTTGCCCGGCCGTTCCTCGCGAACCACGCCGGTCTGAACGAGGACCTGGATCGCGCGGCTGGCCTGCTGCGGATTGCCAAGCACATGTCGGAGATCGTCGCGTGTGGCGCCAGAACCCGATGCGATGACGTCGTAGGCGCGACGGTCGCCGTCGGTGAGACGCAACGCCCAGTGCCGAAAATCGGCGCGCTCTTCGACGTAACGGTCAACGATCGCGTGAAGCGTCTCGGGAGTGGTCCTGGTCAGGTCGCCGCCGGCCTCATCGAACAGCTTGTCCATGAGGTATCTCGCAAGAAACGGATGTCCTCCTGTCTCGAAGAGGATCGACGAGACGACATGAGACTCGCGGTCGATCCCTGTTGGCCTCATCACCAGTTCCTCGGCTTCGTCTCGCGCGAGAACACCAAGCGTCTTCATGGTGATGGCGACGTCGGGGAGCGGTGAGCGCACGATCTCGTGCGAGGACCAGGGCACGAAGTCGCCGGTGACGACGACCACGATGCGGACTTCATCTCTGGCCTTCTGAATCAACTGCCGCAGCTCGTCGAAGAGAGTGCGCGACCAGCCGTGCTGGCCCAGCCGATCGATGTCGTCGATCATCAGCACGATGCGAGAGTCGACTCCGAGGGCGCGCCCGATTGTGCCGAGTGCTTCACTGAATGCGCTGAGGGCCTCGTTGTCCTCGAGATCCCCGCTGAAGAGGCGAAGCCCTCGTCGCCAGTCCTCGCTCGACCCTGGAGCCGGCATTGCCGCCCGGAGCTCCTCCACGATCCGCTGGCAGACGATCGACAGTGACGGCCTGGGAAAGTCCCGGTTGCGAACAAGGACAGGGACGAGCGTGGCGGCCGCCCTTCTCGGCTGCTCGAGCAGCGCATGGCGCAACTGGAACAGCAGGCTGCTCTTGCCGATTCGGACGGTTCCTGTGATGGCAAACGAATCACCGCGGCGCAGGCCGTCGAGGATCTCCTGCCGCAGGGCCGTGCGGCCAAAGAACATCGCGGGATCGCGAACCGGCCCGGCGAAATCGTAGGGATTCACCATCGTTTCGTGTGGCCGAAGGATACCTGAGCCTGTTTGCTCGCGCTTTACACCTTTCTGACTGACGAGCCCGCCACTGCTTCGCAGAACGTGCGGGCCACGACAGGAGGGTGACGTGTCCGGCCCGATCTCAACCCATACCCGCATAAACACCGGGTTTCTGGCAGCCCGCGAAAAGCAGCTGCTCATCTGGATTGCGCGCCGACTGCCGGCGAGGGTGAACTCAGACCATCTCACGCTGCTTGCCCTCGTTGCGATGGCGGGGGCGGGTGCGTCGTTCTGGGCGGCCCGAAGCTGGCCTCCTGCGCTTGTCCTTGTCGTCGTCTCGCTGGCCGTCAACTGGTTCGGCGACAGCCTTGATGGAACGCTGGCGCGCGTCCGCCGACACGAGCGGCCGCGTTATGGGTTCTACGTCGATCACGTGCTCGACATCGCAGGAGCAACCTTGCTGTTCGGTGGCATGTCGATGTCTGGCTTCATCAGCCCGGTCGTCGGGCTGGCGGTTCTGGTGGCCTACCTGCTGGTGTCCGCCGAGGTGTTCCTGGCGACTGCAGTCCATGGAAAGTTCCGCATGTCGTTTCTCAGCGTGGGCCCGACCGAGCTGCGGATCATCCTGTCGATTGGTGCGCTGACGCTGTTCACCCACCCGGTCGTACGGCCGTTCGGCTTCGGACCGTTTCAGCTCTTCGATGTCGGGGGTGTCGTGGCCGTGGTTGGTATGCTCGCGGCTTTTGTCACGTCAGCAGTCCGCGCGACCGCATCGCTTCATCGAGCCGAGCCACTCCCGAGGGTGAGCGTCGAGGCAAAGCCGACGGCGTGCGTCGTTCAGCACACTCCAACGTTCCGAGGCCGAAGAGTCTCGTGAGCGCACGACGGCGGTGGATGCGCTTCAATCTGGTCGGTGTCATGGGGTTCACGCTGCAGACGCTGACGTTGTGGGTGCTGGTGCGCTGGGCGGGCGCGTCGGCCAGCGTCGCCGTCACTGTCGCGGTGCTGGCCGCCGTGTCGCACAATTTCGTGTGGCACGAACGCTTCACGTGGCGTGACCTTCCTCGCGAGCACCGGTTGAAGCGATGGCTGTCCTTTCACGTCTCGACCGGTACGGTCTCGATCGTCACCAACGTCGGCGTCACGCTGGGCGTGATGAGCGTCACGGGCCTCCCGGTGCTTCCCGCCAACATCATTGCCGTCGCCATCGGTTCTTTCGTGAACTTCTGGATCAATGATCGGTTGATCTTCCGACCTGTGCCCGCGCTGGAGGCGTCAGCGGACGTTCGAATACCCGGGAATGCGCCGTGATTGACCTGCGTTGGGAGTGGATCGCCATCGGGTACTTCACATACTTGCTGCTCGTGTCCGTGGCCAGCGGTCGCTTTGCCAGGGCGCGCGTCGGCGCCCTCGTGGGAACGGCTGTCAGCATTCTCGTTCTTGTCGCACAGTCTCCTTCGTCGTTCGCGTTTCGGCCGGACACGGCCGCTCTTGCGTTCGTCATCCCGCTGGCAGTGTTGCTTGGAGGGTACCGGCTGTCAGGGTTCTTCTTCGTGAGCCCGATGCAGACGATCGAGCGCTGGCTGATGGCGGTAGACGATCGTTTCCTCCATCGCGACGGAGCACTCGCGGCCTACCGCGCGAGCCCGCAGGCCGTCCACGAGTTCTTCGAGATGGCGTACCTGCTTGTCTATCTCGTTATCCCCGCCGGCGTCGCGACGCTCGCGATCGGCGGACATCCCGACACCATTCCTCGCTTCTGGGCCATCGTCCTGCTCGCGGAGTTCGTCAGCTACGGGGCGATGCCGTGGGTGCAGACGCGTCCGCCACGCGCGCTCGAGTCGACCGTGTGGTCCGTTCAGTCGCGGTCCGGCATCCGCCGGCTCAACGCCGTCATCCTCGATCGAGGGAGCATCCAGGCCAATACTGTCCCGAGCGGTCACGCAGCTGGTGCTGTTGCGACGGCGCTGGCAGTCGTGGATGTCATGCCGGGCGCTGGAATCGTCTTCCTCATCATGGCTGCCTGTATCGTGGCGGCGACCGTTCTCGGCCGCTATCACTACCTCGTCGACTCTCTCCTCGGTATCGTGGTCGCGTTCGGCGCCTGGTACGTCTGCCGCTGAGGAATCGGAAGTCAATTCCGCAGGACGTGCACGGCCGCCTCGTGCGACTATGCTCCCACCATGTCCGGTCGCGTCTTCATCAGCCACGCCAGCGAGGACCACGCGATCGCCGAGGCGGTCTGCGAGGCGATCGAGGGACGTGGCGTCCCGTGCTGGATCGCTCCGCGTGACATCACACCAGGCAAGGAATACGCCGAGGCGTTGTACGACGCGATCGGTGAGTGCACGTCACTGGTGCTCGTGTTCTCGCAGCACTCGAATCGGTCACCCCAGGTCCGGCGCGAGGTCGAGCGCGCCGCGCGCGACGGTGATCCGATCATTCCGTTTCGCATAGACGATACGGTTGCGGCCGGCAGCCTGCAGTTCAACGTTGGAGCGATGGACTGGCTGGCGCCCTCGTCCGTCGACCTTGCAACGCAGGTGGGGATGCTCGCCGAACGCGTCCAGGCGCGCATGACGGGGAGGGACGACTCTGGTCAGGATGCCGGGAATTCCTGGCGTGGTTCGGCGCTGGTGATCAGGCGCCTGACGGCAACGTGGATGACGGTCCTGCTCTGGATCTCCCTGGTGATGGCTCTGCTCGGCATCGTCCTGGACGTCGACGCTTTCGCGAACGTGGCCTACTCACGATCGATGTTCGCCGAGGAGGACGCGTTCGAGCGGGTGATGGCGTTGGCGGCGCTGCAGTTGATCATGCTCCTCCCGGCCGTGTTCGTCTGGCTGATCTGGTTGATGGCCTCGTTCCTGACCCTCGAGGCCGCAGGTATGGAAGGTCTTCGCTTCGGTGCTCCTCGCGTTGCCGGCCGGTTCATGTGGCCAGGTATGCGATTCGACGGAGGCTCGGCAGTCATCGGGGCTCTGTGGACGGCCAGCAGGCGTCTTCAACAATCGTCGCCATCTGGTCCGATCGCGAGCGGTGCTCCCGCCTGGCTCCCGCTCATCTGGCTGCTCCCCGCTGCGCTGGTGCCGATCTCGGTCGTGACTGCCCAGGTGGCCGACGCAGAGGAGTGGAGTGAGATATCGATCCTGACGCTGGCGATCGTCACCGACTTTCTCTGGATCGCCGCTGGCGCCCTGTGCCTCTACACCCTGAGGGTGATTGAGAAGCGCATGAGACGTCGCGAGGCTGACATCGCGTTCGCGTCCCGAGCGGGCTCGCCGACACGCGCCAGCAGTGTATGAGCTCCGCCGTCGATCTCTTTCTCTCCGCCGCCAGTGAAGACGCCTTGGCAGCGCGCGAACTGGCGGACGCGCTGGCCGGCGCCGGGTTCACGTGTGCCGGCGACGCGAGGGATGGCTCCTCGAGAGAGGAACTGGCCGCGCTCGAAACAGCTCGTGGGCTGGTGCTCGTGTTGTCCGCTGCGGCCAATGCCACACCTGACATCGTTCGTGAACTCGAACGTGCGGCCGCCCGGGGAATTCCGATTATTCCCTACGCCATCCAAGACGTCAGCCCATCACCATCCATCGCCTATTTCACGGCCACAATCCCGCCGATTCCCGCATGGTCCGCCGACCGTCAACCAACGCTGCGCATCCTCGTGGAGGCGGCCAGGCGGGCCCTGAAGGAGTCCGTCGCAACGCGCGAGCGCCCCGCTCTCTCCGCAACGCGGTACTCGAAAGCACGGTATGGGGACGGGCGTGCGCTGCAGACTGGTGTCGCGATCCTGCTGGTGATCTCAGCCGGCCTGAACGCGTACGCGCTCTACCGCGACGCGGGATTTCTGTGGGCGTTGATGCGCGCGCAACAAGGCGCGCCGTCTGTTACCGCGCAGGACCACCTGGGGTGGACAGCGCTGGTGTCTTCGTGGGCCGTGTGGACGGTGATCGTCAGCACGATTCTGGTGTTCCGTCGCGCGCGCTTGAACCTGTTGTCGTCCTTCGGAAGTGTCCGGCTGACCGCCAGGGAGATTGTGTGGCGACCCATAGCGCCATTCGCGAATGGGGTCTGGATGCCGCGAATGGCACGCGATCTGAGGGCCTCCAGCAGCGCAGACGCCTCCAGTGATGGTGAGAACTGGCCGCTGGCTCGTGGCTGGGGCGTCACTTTCTCGTGCGCGTACCTCCTCGTCGGGATCCGTGACTTCATGCTCAACACGATGCCGCAGTATTCGGCTTCGATTCTTGGTGTGAACGCGGCGCTCGATCTGTCTCTGGTCGTGTCGACCCCGTTGACGTATACGGTCCTGTCTCAGGTTCTCGACGCTGTTCGCGCAAGGCATCGTTCCCGTCTCTCCCCGCAGGCGTCGACAGTGTCTGCGGCCGACGCTCGCGATCCGGCCGCAGCCGAAACATCGTCGACGGGTCCGGACGTGCTGGTCCTCCATGCCGCGGGTGACGAAACCATCGCTGCAAGCCTTGGCGGCGGACTCTCGCAGTATCAATGCCGATGCTGGACACTGAGTGACTCGTCAACGGCATCGTCACTCGCTGCGGCCGATTTCGCAGGCTTCGCAGCGGTGCTGGTGGTGGTGTCGCGTACGAGCCATGCGTCCGAGGCGATGACTGCGCTCGTGCGCAGCGCCCTGGATGGTTCGGCGCCGGTCATCCCGTTTGTCGTGGACCCGCCACCGATGGGGAGTCCGCTCGGTCACTACATACGCTCGCTCCACTGGATCGACGGTGCCGCGGGCCCGGCGGCCCTGCGCTCCGATCGCGTGCGCACGGTCCTCAGCTCCAGTCGGGTCGATGCCGGCGTGGCCGGCGTCACCACGACGCCGTTGGCAGGTGGCGTCTTTTCGCCATTGCACGTCTCCGACGCGAGCGCCGTTCGTTACCGCTCTGCCAAGAGACTCCGCGCGATTGCGAGAGCGCTGGCGATCGTGCAGGCGGCTGCTGCAGCGTTTCTCGGACTCCTCCCCATCGGAGTGATCCTCGATCCGGATGCCGTCTCCATAGACGCGCCGATTGTGCTGTCTGCCTACCTGGCGGTCGCGTCGCTTCCGGCGTGGTTTGCCTTCCTGATCTGGATACGGACGACCCACAACAACGCACGCGCGCTCCGGTTGCCTGGCCTGGAATCGCGAGCCTGGTTGTCGAGCCAGGTGGGCGTGCCGGTCATGAGCCTCGTGCTCGGTGGACGAGCCATAGGCCGCCTGTGGACAGCGGTGCGCGGCTCCGAGGAGAGAAAACGAGGTTGGAAAAATGAGGTCGCGCGCTATCAGGTTGCGTGGACCGCGGCAGGGTTCATCTGGACGACGGGCGCCATGGCGAGCGCGGTGCTGGGCGCTCAAGGCGCGATGGTGATGGCGATGATAGTCAGTGAGGTCCAATGCCTTGCGACCATCACGCGTGGCCTGCTGCGAGCCCGCATCATCAAAGACGCGGGTTCTCGTCTCGACGATCGCGCTCGCAGGGAGTGGCAGATTGCGGAATGATCAAGGGACGGTTGCTGGGCGCCCCGTCTTCTCCATCGTGCCGACGATGCGCGTGACCTCGCGCCGCTGCTCGGTCAGATCGGCGAGGACGCGTTCGTGTCGCGCGGAGTCGCGAGCTTTCAGCGTGTCCGTGGCCGGACCTTGGTGGATCTTGTCGATGGCTTCGCGTCGCACCGCGATCGAAAGGTCGTAGCACTGGCCGGCTTGTTTGAAGGCAGCAAGCGCGTCGGTCGGGTTCCCGAGCTGCTCGCGAACCACGCCAAGGTCGAAGGCGGCTTCGCACTCACCGAAGTCGATGGCCAGAGCGCCCTCGAAGTCCTTCTCGGCGTTCTCGAGCCGTCCGAGCCGCCACTCGATCACACCCGACAGCACCATCACTCCCGAGTTCGACATCAGCGTACGAGCGCGATCGGCGTCTGCCCGTGCCTGTTGAAAGTTGCCGAGGCGAAGGTAATTCCACGCGCGCCAGTAGTAGGCCTCGCCGAGCAGCCACTGCCCGCCGTCGATTAATCGGGTCGCGGTCTCGATGGCTTCGTCTGAACGTTCGAGACGCGACAGGCTGACGGCTCGGCCAATGGTGGCTTCAGGGTGAGTGGGGGCGACAGCCAACGCGGCATCGAAGGCCGCAAGCGCCGGGGGCCAGTCCTCCCACATCCGAAACAGATTGCCGATGCGGGTCGCGATTGCAGGCGAGCGTGGAAACGCCTTCGCCGCAGACTCCCATCGCTTCAGGCTTTCCTCCGCGTTCGGGTTGACCGGATCCTCGAGCGCATAGCGCCCGAGGGCGTAGTCTGCGTCGACGAACTCCGGCTCGGCTGCCCGCAAGGCTGCCAGGCGCGCGCCGTGAACCGCATCGCAGGCGCCGACCGCGTACTGGAACAGGGGAGTGGTCGCGACCGGATCGAGCGTTCCCGTATAGCTGTCAGGGGTCTCCTTCAGCGTGCCAAACGCGCAGATCAGCGACACGTCGAGGTACGAGCGAAACGCGTCGGAACCGTTACCCTCGCGCAGGTACGTGCGCCACATCTCGAGCGATGTCCTTGCACGGTTACGCCGGCGAACATCGAACAGCGCATCGCGGTTCTCGCTCAGACGGTCCGGCGGAATCGCATCGACCATGTCGAGGTACGGCGTGAACGTCGCGTCGGTGCCCGCAAGCGTCCGCGCCCGTTCGAACCAGTGTTCGTCCGGCAGCCCCAGCTCTTTCGATCGCAGGATGAGAAGCGTCGCCGCTTCGAATGCCTGGAGCCGAATCCCCTGGCTTTGTGCCTTGTCGTAGGCCTCCGCGAGACACATGTAGCACCCGCGTCGAATGAGCGCGTCGATGGCGTCATCGAATGACGGGGGAGACTGGGTTCGAGACACGGGAGCGCGCGCCGCGCATCCCGTCGCGGTCATCAGCAGCACGAGCAGCGCCAGCCTGCGCATGGTCATATTCGCAGGGCCTTCATCGGGTCGATGCGCGCCGCGCGCCACGCCGGGATGAGCGCCGCCGGAAAAGCGACGGCCACGAACAGCACGGCAGTAGCGGCGAATATCGCGGGATCAGTTGCACTGACCTCGAACAGGAAGCTTTCGAGCATCTTCGTCAGCGCGGAGGCCGCAACGAGCCCGCCTGCGATGCCAATCAGTGTAAGCCGGAGCGCCTGTCCCATGACCATGCCGAGCACGGCTGGCTGGCCCGCACCGAGCGCGCGGCGGATGCCGATCTCCTGCGTGCGTTGGGTCACCGAAAAGGCAAGGGCGCCATACAGGCCAACGAGTGCAAGCAGGAGCGCGGTGCCGGCGAAAACGCCGAGCAGCCGGGCGGCCAGATGTTGCCGGCCGACCGAGCGATCGAGGATCTGGTCCATCGTCCGCACGTCGGCGATCGACTGATCCGGGTCGACTCTCAGCACCGCCTCACGAACCGCGCGCATCGATTCCGCCGGATCTCCGCTCGCGCGGATGGCGAGATAAGCCGACTGCGGTGGATACAGTGCGTTGGGAAGGTAGAACTGCGGTGACATCTCGCCACTGGGACCGCTCTGACGGATGTCTGCGACCACGCCAATGATCTCGAAGGGTTCGGTTCCGATGATCGGCACCATGAGACTTCTGCCGATCGGTTCCACGCCAGTGGGATACTCCGGCCAGAAGCGGCGTGCAAAGCTCTCGTTCACGATGGCCACGCGCCTTGATGTCGGAGTGTTGTCTCGCGGCGTGAACTCCCGCCCGCGCGTGACGCGCACGCCCAGCACATCGAAGAATCCGGGCGTGACAGTCTGCAGCACGAGGCCCACATGCCCCGGATCGGGAATCTCCTGGCCGATGATCTGAATGTTCGTGCCGAGCGTGCTGGTTGCCGGCAGCGTGCGGGTCACGACCACGCCCTGGACCGATGGAATGGCCTCGATCTCTTGCGACAATCGCTCGAACAACGCCGCGCGCTTCTCTGCCGAGTCGTAGCGGGCCGCGGGCAGTGGCACTCGCGCTGTCAGCAAACCTTCAGTTGGAAACCCGGAATCGACGCCGGAGAGCTGTGCCACGCTTTTCATCATCAGCGCGGCACCCACCAGCAGCACGAGCGACAGGGCAACCTGAATGACGACGAGGGTTCCTCGCGGACTGAACCAGCGCCGCAGCAGGCCGTGAGATTCGGCAGAAGCCGACCCACTCTGGCGCAGCAGGTGAAAGAGCCTGGGCGTGAGAATCTGGAGCGCCGGCAGCATCCCGAACAGGAGTCCGGTGGCGACAGACATCGCCATCGTGCAGAGGAGTGTCGTCCCGCTGATCGTGACCTCGTCCGCGCGCGGCAAAACGAACGCCGACGACCGCGTGAAGAACCCGATCGCGAGCCATGTGAGGACCAGGCCAAGCGCGCCGCCAGCGACCGACAGAACCAGGCTCTCGGTCACGAGTTGTCTGATCAATCGGCCCCGCCTCGCGCCGAGCGCCGACCGTACAGCCAGTTCCTGTGCCCGCGAGGTCGCACGTTCCATCAACAGCGTTGCCACGTTGGCGCAGGCGATGAGCAGCACGAAGCCAACCGCCGCAAAAAGCATCCACAGCATCGTGCTGACGTTAGTCGTGAGCTCGTCCTTGAGCGGCGCGAGGCGCACTGCGCCGCTATCGATCGCGCGCGGGCGTGCGACCGCGTACTGCGCGCTGGCCACATCGAGGTCCGCGCGCGCCTGTTCCAGGCTGACGCCGGGCTTCAGCCGCGCGAAGCCCATGAGGGCAACGCAGCCGGCGCGAAACTGCGCCGGCAGCGTCGACGTCTGGTTCGGCTGCGTCAGCCAGACGTCGACATCGGGAAAAGGAAATCGGAAGCCCTCGGGGAGCACGCCGATGATCGTGTGCGGCACTGAATCGAGCGTCGCGGTGAGACCGTCGATCGATGGCGTCGCCCCGAACCGCCGCCGCCACAGTTCGGTGCTGATCATCGCCACCGGTGGACCGCCCGGTGCATCCTCCTGCGGAAGGAAGCTTCGCCCGGCTACGGGTCGAACGTCGAGAATCTCGAGGAAGTTCGCCGAGACGCGCGCGCCCCTTAGGACCGCGGGTTCGCCTCGACCGGCAAACGTGACGTCCTCGGACGGGTTCGCGAGATAGGCGCCGAAGCCGGTGAACGACGTGGCCGATGCCCTGATTGCGTCGACCCGAGGCAGGGACAGCCACACACCGCGGCCGGCGTTCACCCGGCCAACGAAGACGATGCGATCGGAGTCCGGGTAGGCGAGCGGCTGCATCAGCACGCTGTGAAGCACGGAGAACATCGCCGTGTTCGCCCCGATGCCGATGGCAAGGATGACAACGGCAATGACGCCGAAGCCGGGATTCCTCACGAGCGAGCGCAGACCGTATCGCGTGTCGCCGATGAACTCGTCCACCATCGGCAGGGCGCGCACCTCGCGATGCTCGTCGCGCAGCCGTGCGACGCTGCCAAGCGCGCGGATCGCCGCGCGCCTGGCGTCCTCCCGGGTCATGCCCTGAGCGCGCCCGTGAGAATCGCCGAGCGGGTGTCCTGAGTCATGGCTTCGCTGTGTCCGTTTCGGCCGGAGTGATCGCGTTGCTGTCCAGCTCGGGCCGGATCACCCACGGACACTTGGACACCACTTGGGCGGAAAGGCTCCTGTGTGTTGCCTACAGGAGCCTAACATAGTGAAACGTGTCGCTGGCGTTCGCGTCGAGCCTTCTGTAATGTCCGTAGCGACGGAGTACCAACGATGAGAAGCCGATTGGCGGTGACCGCTGTGCCGGGAATGCTGCTGATATCGATCGCGACGGTGCTGCTCGCACAGCCGGCCGCGGCGCTCAATGCCGACTACTGGCGCGGCGGGTGGCGAACGCCGCTCGGGACTGAGCCGCACATCTACGAGTTCGTGATCCGCGGCACCCGGGTCACCGGCGTGTACTGCGGGAATTGCTCCGATGCCACCACGATCGGCTTCATAGACGGCACGTGGGACGAGAAGAGTGGCATCGCCTTCACCGTCACCTTCGCCAACCCGGACGGCAGCATCAGGTCTGTTGACGACCAGCAAGCGATGCTCGTCGATGGACGGTTGAGCGTCACAGGGATCGCTGGCAAACCGAACAGGAACGCGCTGACGCTCGTCAAGGATCCGCGCGGCGCTGACCCTGGCGGGGCACCGGCCTATCACCTCCCGCCCGGCACTCCACCCGCGATGCCCGCGCCACGTCCCGCAGGCGCCGGCGCCGGTGGCGGAGGCCGTGGCGCCGGTCCCGCGCCCTACTGGCAACCCGGCCCGTTCAAGGCGTTACGGCCGGCCGACGTCGTCGGCACGTGGATCGCCTCGTTCGGCATGGGCATGAACAAGCAGATCTTTACCTTTCTCCTGGTCGGCGACCGGCTCCGTGGTGTGGTGTGCGGTCGCTGTGACAACCCTTACACAATCGGGGCGATGGAGAACATCATCATCGTCGGCGACACCCTGTATTTCGACATCGTGCACCAGGACTGGGGCGAGATCGATCCGCCGACCTTCGATCGCAGCATCATGGCCCAGGTGGTGCAGAACGAGATGATCGCAGCCATTCTCGGCAACGGTGTCACGATCGATCCTGTCAATCCGCCGGCGCGGCCGGCAGGACGCGGCTTCTCGCTCGTCGGCCCGATCGCTCCCGCGAATACGCGAGGAAACAGCTCGGAGGGCATCGACGTCTGGGGGCCAGGCACTGGTTCCGCCGTCCAGCCGCCGCCAGGGAGGACGCCCATTCAGCCGGTGAACCCGGCCGCCGGACCTGCGAGGTAGGTCCGGGTCATGATCTGCCACCATCGGGCTGCTGCCGCGCGCGGCGGGCGCGGCGGGCACTTTGCTCGACTGGGCAACCCGTCGCAACCCTGGAGTGAGCTATGAAATCCTGTCTGTGCCTTCTGACGCTCCTCAGCCTGTTCACTCAATCAGTACTCGCACAGCAGACGATCGCCGGCGATTGGATGCTGACGATGCAAGATCTGCTTGGGCCCAGCCACTCGCGCCTCTCGCTGACGGTTGCGGGCGAGAAGCTGACCGGCATGGTGGCCGGCCGCTCTCTCGAGGGGACGATTCGCGGCACCGTCATCGAGTTCAAAAGTGGTGATGCCGTCGTCACCGGATCGTTCGAGGGCGGTGAACTGAGAGGTGAGGTCAAGTTCCCTGATCGCACGGCCAAATGGACGGCCGTTCGTTTTGCGCAGCGGCCATCGTCGCCGCGGACACTGGATTTCGTACCGTCTGAGTTTCATCTGTACTTCGCATCCAAGGTGGTTCCCGCCCTTCGCATTCATCCCGGCGACACCGTGCGCACGTGGAGCGTCGATGCCGGCGGCCGCGACCAGCTGGGCAATCGACGCTCGGGCGGAGGCAATCCGCAAACGGGTCCGTTCTACGTTGAAGGGGCAATGCCGAACGATACGCTGGTCGTGCGCCTCAACAGGGTGCGCACGAACCGTGACTGGGCGCAGAGCGGAAACACCATCATGCGCAACGCGCTAGAGCCAGGCACGCTGGGGAACCTGAAGTGGGACGGCGGCTTCAACAGCCGCTGGAAGCTTGATACGGCGACGAACGTGGCCTCGCTCGAGAAGCCAACGGACTCGCTGAAGAACTTCACTGTTCCATTGCAGCCGATGCTCGGATGCGTGGCTGTCGCGCCTCCCGGCGACTGGTCAGTGCGGACCACTGACTCGGGGCGCTTCGGCGGCAACATGGATTACAACCAGATTCGCGAGGGCACGACCGTCTACCTGCCGGTCTACCATCCCGGCGCGCTGCTCTTTCTCGGCGACGGCCACGCCGCTCAGGGCGACGGTGAGCTGACCGGCGACGCGCTGGAGACGTCGATGGACTTCGAGTTCACCGTCGACGTCATCCGGGATCGTAACTTCGGCCATCCGCTGGCGGAGAACGCCGAGTTCCTGATCAGCATCGGCATTGGCGGCTCGCTCGACCAGGCGCTGCAACAGGCGACGAGCGGAATGGTCCGCTGGCTGGAGCGCGACTACAAGCTGATACCGAGCGAGGCCGCCATGCTCCTCGGCTTCTCACTGAAGTACGACGTCGTCGATCTGGTCGGTACCCAGGTCAGCATCGCGGCGAAGCTGCCCAAGTCAGCGGTGGCGCAACTGACGAAGGTCGCCGCCCAGTGAAAGAGTCCGTGTCGGGATCAGTACAGCCGCGTCCTGTTGCCTTCCTCGATGTCGCGCTCGTAGTCCTGGAGCGTCGCGTCGCTCGGGCGGATCTGGTCGAACAGCACGCACGCCATCGTGGGCAGGACGTCGGCCGCCGGCCAGGACTGGTGATGCCAGAGACGCGAGCGGAGGAAGGCCTTGGGACAGTGGAGGAAGCACTGCTCGACTTCGACGCCGATGGCCACGAGCGGTACCTTGCCCTGCGCTGTGCAGCGTTCGAGCAATTGCGGGTCGCGCGTAATCCACGCCTTCCCGTTGACGCGCAAGGTTTCTTCGCGGCCGGGCACCATGAAGATCAGACCGACGTGCGGGTTGGCCAGCAGATTGAGCATGCCATCCAGTCGTTTGTTGCCCGGACGTTCCGGAATGACGAGCCGCCGCTCGTCGACGATCTGGACGAAGCCAGGTGCATCTCCCTTTGGCGACACGTCGCAGCGTCCGCCGATGCCTGACGTGGCCAGCAGGAGGAATGGCGAGCACGCGATGAATGCGCGGTCGTGCTCATCGAGTGCGCGCCGCTCTTTCTGAAGCGATCGTGGACCCGGCACGCCGATGAGGGTCCGAAGTTCCTGCTCAGTCGTGAGGACGTCATCAAACGCTGTCATGGTGACCTCTGCACTAGCCTACCTCGACATCTTTCGGAAGTGTCCGGGGGACAATGTTCGAACCATTCGCAACAGGAGAAACTGTGATGAGCTACGTCGATGGATACATCCTGCCGGTCCCCAAGAAGAAGGTGAGCACCTACCGTCGCATGGCAGAAATGGGACGCGACGCGTGGATGAAGCACGGAGCGCTCGACTACAAAGAGAGCGTCGGCGACGACCTGGTCGCCAAATGGGGAACCGCGTTTACTCGCATGATGAAGTTGAAGCCGGGAGAGACGGTCGTATTCGCGTATGTCGTGTTCAAGTCAAAGGCGCACCGAGACCGGGTCAACAAGAAAGTGATGAAAGAGATGACCGACATGGGCGGATCGAAGGACATGCCGTTCGATGTGAAGCGCATGGTCTACGGCGGTTTCAAGACGATCGTGGAGTAGCCGCCTCGGCTTCGATTCGCTTGACCTTGCTGCGCAGCGAATAGCGGTGCTTGCGCATGTCTGCCCAGAGATCGCCGACGCTTTCGATCCGGTCGGCGATCGTTTTCAGCGTGAAGGTCTGTGGTTCGACTTCGCCCTTCTCGACCTCCTGCCACGTGCAGGGAGCCGAGATTGGTGCGCCGGCCCTGGCGCGTACGGCGTAGGGGGCCGCAAACGTCGCGCTGTAGCCGTTGCGACCGGTGTCCACGAGAATCCGGCCGCCGCGATCCGCCTTGCTGAACTCCTGCGTCAGGTGCTTCGGATCGCGCGCGACGAGCACGGTGCCGACCGTGTTCGCGAAGCCGTGAACGACGCCAAAGTCGGCTTTGCCGTCGAGTGGCACGACGATGTGAAAGCCCTTGGAGCCGGAGGTCTTGACCCAGCTGCGCAAGCCGAGCTCGTCGAGCAGATCGCGCAGCGCGAGCGCTGCACCGGCAAGCGCGTCTTGATCCTCTCGCGACGGGTCGAGGTCGAAGACGCAGATGTCCGGGTTGAACAGGTCCGGCGCACGTGACGTCCACACGTGCGGCGTGATGCAGTTCTGGTTCGCCAGCCAGAGCAGCGAACGGGCGTCTTTCACGATCGGATGGTGGACGACGCCGTCCTTCTTCGGCACCTCGACGCGTTCCAGCCACGCCGGGAATCCCTTCGAGACATCCTTCTGAATGAAGCCCTTGCGGCCGATTCCAGAGGGGAATCGCTCCATGGTGATCGGGCGATCCTTGATATGCGGCACCATGATCGCGCCGACCGCCTCGTAGTACGCCGCCAGCGCTCCCTTCGTGATCCCATCCTCGGGGAACAGCACCTTCTCGGGGTGGGTGATCACGGGCGTTCCCTCACAACCTCTCGCGCCGACTTATCGGTGCGCACGCCGAGCAGATGCGGGTGACGGAGCTTGTCGTGGACGGTCCATTCGGTGAACGCGACCTGCACGACGATTTCGGGCCGCACCCAATGGGCGCGCAGGCGCGGCAGCCCCGTCGCCCTGGTGAACGGAGGCTTGTCGATCGCGAGACGATCGAGCTTGGCGCGAAGAGCGAGCAATAGCTTCGTGTCGAATCCGGTCCCGACCTTGCCGGCAAACACGAAATCGTCGTTCTCGCCTTTCGACTCTTGCTCAGGGCGCCCTGAGCCCTGTCGAGGGGCGAAGTAGCCCACGAGGAGCGCCCCCAGTCCGACACGCCCACCTTGTGGATCGGTGAAGCCACCCACGACCAGTTCCTGGCTCGCCTCGCACTTCATCTTCAGCCAGTGCGGCGATCGGCGATGTTCGTACACGGAGTCACGGCGCTTGGCGATGACGCCCTCCCAACCCTCTGCGCACGCGCGCTCCCAGGGCTTGTCATCGTCGAGCGCGGTGACGCGACGAAGGGGAGACTTCAGCGGCAGCGTCTTCAAGAGCGCCCGCCGTTCGTCGAGGGGCAGTGCGGTGACGTCCCGGCCGTCGATCCACATGATGTCGAAGACGTGATATGCGTGGCCGCGTGGCTTGTCGGCCTCGCGCGTCGATGCCGGCCCCCAGACACCTGTGACTTCGCCGTCGAGAATCAGCTCACGGTGCGGGAGATCGGCGATGGCGCCGGCGATGTGTTCGTTGTGTTGTGGTAAGCGGTTCCGTGAGTACAGCTCGACACTGCGGCCCTTCTTGAAAGCCAGCAGGCGGATGCCATCGAGCTTGCGCTCGAAGATCCATTCCGGGCCGCTGAAGCGTTTGTCGGTAAGCGTCGCCGCCATGGGGACGACCCACTCGGGGAACGGTGCCACGACAGGATTGTGTTCCAGTTGCGTGCGGACACGCGAATGACCAGCGCAGCTATTGGAAGATTTCGCGCAGCTGACAGTGACGCCGCGCCGCAACCATGCGCCAACGCCTTCGCTCGTAGCTCGTAGTGTCCGGCTTTAGCCGGACCTTTAAACTGGTATTCGGCTTCAGTCGGACTTGGGGCCCACCCACATTCGCTCGCGGGACGCCCTCTTCGGCGGCCGCTCCGCGCGGCGGGAAATCGCTCTCCGCTCGTACCCTGACGCAGTCGCCGCGAGTAGTACCTGATTCCGACGCCTGCCCTCGCGGCATGCACCGCCATTGCTGGTTCGATCGTCACGGATCGCGCGGCACGAACTCGCGGCGCTGAATCGCTGCGATCGCTTTCCGGCGTTGCACTGAGGCGCCGCGCTCCGAAGGCCGTCCTTCGAGTGGGCGACCCGCGAGCGGTGGTCGCGTCGCCGCCCGTAGTGTCCGGCTTCAGCCGGACCATCAGTCGTAGTGCCGGCTTCAGCCGGACCCGGGCCACCCACATTCGCTCGCGGGTCACCCCTCTCCGGCGGCCGCTCCGCGCGGCGGGAAATGGCTCTCCGCTCATACCCTGACGCAGTGGCCGCGAGTAGTACCTGATTCCGACGCCTGCCCTCGCGGCATGCACCGCCATTGCTGGTTCGATCGTCACGGATCGCGCGGCACGCACTCGCGGCGCTGAATCGCTGCGATCGATTTCCGGCTTTGAGCAAGGGCCGTCACCGCCGCCAGGCTCATCCACCGATCCCTGACGAGTACCGAACGGCGAAGCGGATGTCGTGACCGAGGCCGGGCATCACTCGTAGCGAAGCGCAGCGACCGGGCTCAGGCGTGTGGCGCGCCGGGTTGGCCAGAAGCAGGCCGACACCGCGACGATCGCCATCAGCACGGCGATCGAGACGAGCACGACCACGTCGCGGCCGCTCGACTGCACGAGGATGCTTTGCAGGAGCCGACCCACGCCGAATGCGCCGGCCAGACCGATCGTCAGCCCGACTCCGACCAGCACGAACGCGCGTCGCAGAAACAGCCAGATCACTTCGTTGGGCTGCGCGCCAAGGACCATGCGCACGCCAATCTCCTGCCGTCGCTGCGTGACGGAGTACGCCATCACCGCGTAGAGTCCAACCGCGGCCAGCAGCAGCGCGATCGTCGCGAAGACTGCGAACATTCCCCCGAACACGCGATACTGCCAGCGGCGCTGCGCCAGCAGTTCGTCCATCGTCCGGACGTTGAACACGGGAAGGTCGGCGTCGAGCGCCAACACGGCCTGCCGGATGAGCGGCACTGCCGCGGCCGTCTCACCCGATGTGCGAACGATCACCGCAACCCCGCGTCCCATGTTGGGCCCGGTGAAATAGGGAAGGTAGACGACGGCGTCAGGTTCCGGATCCTGGACCCCGCGCTGGCGCACGGTTCCCGAAACGCCGATGATTGTCTGCCCGCGGAGGTCGATGCCATCGGGCGCCTCCTCCTTGAGGCTGATCTGACGGCCGAGCGGATCCGCACCCTTGAAGTACATGTCGGCGAATCGCTGGTTGACGATGACGCCGCTTCGACCGGGAGTTTCATCGGCGGCCGTGAACGCGCGTCCCCGCAGGATCGGGATCTTCAGCGTGTCGAAGTACTGCGCCCCCGCGCTCACCATGGTGACCAGTGGGCGCCGCGCGTTTGGATCCGATTGGCCATCGATCGTGAGGTCGAGTCCGGCGCCGCCCTGCAGCGGAAAGTTGCTCGCGGTCGTGACCGCCTCGAGTGCGCCGATTGCCGCCAGCCGTTCGTTCAGTTGGCGGGCGAAGCCATTTCGCTCCTGCGCGGTCGGGTACTTGCGATCGTTCAGGTTGATCTGCATCGTCAGCACGCGCGGCGTCTCGAAGCCGAGATCGAGGCGATAGAGCACGAAGAAGCTGCGCATCATGAACCCGGCGCCGCCCAGCAGCACCAGCGTCAGGGCGACCTGCACGACGAGCAACCCGTTGGTCCAGCGCCGTGCCCTGATACCGGTCGAGCCCGATCGTCCGCCTTCTTTCAGCACCTCGTTGAGGCTCGTTCTCGACACGTGCAGCGCCGGAGCGAGGCCGAACACAATCCCGGTGACGAAGCAGGCCGCGAAGAAGAACAGCAGTACGCTGGGATCAATCGAGAACTCCATCCAGTACGGCTTGCCGACGTTCTGCGTGAGCGAGTCGAAGATGCGGATGCCGGCATAGGCGAGCGGGGTTCCGACGATGCCTCCGATCAGCGAGAGCATGACGCTCTCGACGAGGAGCTGCCGGATGACGCGCCCACGGCTCGCGCCGAGCGACACACGCACGCCCACTTCCTTGGCGCGTTCCGCCGACCGCGCCAGCAGAAGGTTCGCGACGTTGCTGCAGGCGATCAACAGCACGAAGGCGACGGCGCCCATCAGCGACCAGAAGACCAGCCTGATCTGGTTCGGAGTGGAGCGCTCGTTGTACGTGACAATCGTCGGCGTGATCCCCTTGTTGGTCTCCGGGTAGTCGCGAGCCAGGCGCTCCGTGATCGTGGCCAGTTCACTGCGTGCCTGCGGGATGGTGACGCCGTCCTTCAGGCGTGCGATGACCTCGTAGATGCGCACCTGGCGGCTCTGGCTGCGATTGATCGTCGCCTGACCCAGTGGCAGCCAGAGATCGGTGTTCGGCGGAAACTGCATGCCTTGTGGCATCACGCCGACGACGGTGGCGAGTAGATCGTTGATCTTGATTGTTCTTCCCAGCACACCGTTGTCGCCGGCGTACCGTGATTGCCAGATGCTGTATCCGAGCACGACGACAGGCCTGGCACCGTCGCGATCGTCCTCGTCGATGAAGCCCCGGCCGAGCAGGGCCTGCGCGCCAATCAGGCGAAATGTATTTGCCGAGACATACGCGCCGTTGTAGCGCTCGGGAGCGGTGCCCTGCTCGCTGACGTTGAACGCCGGCTGTCCCATGAGGGACATCTCCGAGAAGCTTCGCGACGCCTCGCGCCAGTCGAGAAAGTCGTAGTACGACACGCCCTGGTTGCGATTGCGCTCGTCTTGCGTGCGGAGAACGACGACCTGCTCGGGGTCGGGGAAGGGGACGCCGCGCAGGATGACCGCATTCACGAAGGTGAAGACGGCACTGTTGGCGCCGATGCCGAGCGCGAGGGCGACCACCGCGACCAGCGTCATCCAGCGGCCTTTGACGAGCAGGCGCGCGGCAAAACGAATGTCCTGGAGGATGCTCATCGAGATTCCCTAGTCCGGCTAAAGCCGGACACTACGAAATGCAGGTCCGGCTAATCTAAAGCCGGACCCTACGACTGCACGTCCGGCCAAAGCCAGACCCTGCATTCAAATAACGCGCGAAGATTCGATCGGTTAACAGCTGGGAGACTTTCGGGGAGAGAGACGATCCCGCAACTGGTTTCGTTCAATCGAGCGAAACCACTGGACTGTGTGTCGCGCCGCTATTTCGGGAGCGCGGCGCCTTCCGCCAGCACGATGTCGAGGGCGATGCGGTCCGTCCCTGGAACAGCGCGTGACTTGTGTCCCTGGCCGGTCGTGTCTTCGGCGAGCAGGATATGGCCCGGACCGAAACGCAACGTTCGTCCGCCTTCGAGCTCGATCTCGCTTTCTCCTGCGAGCGTCACGACGAGTTGGCGGCGCGGCGCCGGATGCCAGTCGAGCGAGTAGGCCGGTGTCGTTCGACGGAACTGCAGGCTGGTGACCGCCATCGACCCGGACACGTCACTTCCGCCATCGCGCGGCTTCAGCGGAAGCTCGAGTTCTTCCACTTTGGTTTTGCCGTCGGGTCCGGTGAAGATCCGCGTCACCTTCACCGGTGTTCGCCCGGGCGCCTGGACGATCCCGGTCGCCGGCCGGGCACCGGAGGCGATGACCAGCGTTGGAATCCAGCCGAGCATCAAGAAACCGTAAAGGACCTTCTTCATGGCGGACCTCCGCGCGAAGTCTACCAGTATCCGATGAGGCGGCCCGCGGCGATTGCCGTCAGCCACGACGTCAGGGAAACCGCGCCGACGATGGACAGCTGCCGCTGCTCGCGCGTGGTCAGTTCGCGTGACTCGCGGGCCTTCCAGCTCGCCAACTGACGCACGACCGCAGCGTTGATGAAGCCCACGGCAATCGCGGGGAACTTGATCAACAGGAATGGATTGCCGACGTACTCAGTGGCGTTGGTGGCAATCAGGCACACGCCGCTCGCAGCCGCGATCACGAAACCGGTTGCGGCGATTGGCACGGTCGGCCGGGTGATTGACGCCAGCGGGATGCTGCGCCAGGCGCCCAGCAATCGAAGATCGAGCAGGAGCACTGCCCCGAACAACGATCCAATGCCCAGGAGGTGAATGAGGTTGACGATGCCGTAGGACCAGGAACCGGCATTGCGCATGGCGTGGCCAAGGGGTGAACCCTCGAGCCACGCCAGCAGGTCGGCCACGTCGTGCGAATCCGCGTTAGCGATCGAGGTAGACGCCGGCTACTTGCGATCGGGGTAAACGCTTCCTACTTGCGATCGGGATAAACGTCGAACGTCTTGCCGTTGTAGATCACGCGCTCGGTTTTCACCTCGAACCGATTCGCGTCCCGGTTGCGATGTCCCTGAATCGTCACCTGGGCACCGACCGGAATCACGCCTTCCTTCAACCCGGCGCGCTCGACGCGGGCACCCGGCGCCAGCGTGATGTCCCACACCTGACCTGCCGCGTCCTTCACTTTCATCGTGCCGTGTGGACCGGCAAGACTGACCGGCGCGGAGAGCGTGCCGGAAAGCTGGAACTCTTCCTCACCCTGTCCGGCCCACCCGTGATGTGCCGCCGCCGGGAGGGTCATGGCGACGAGCGCTGCCACGATCATCAAGAAAGAAAATCGCTGATGCATTACTTGCCTCCTTATCCATGACGCCACTCCGCCTCGATGATGTCGTCGGTCGATGACATCGGTGTGTAGGGACGTCGCTGAGTGATGGCGTCTCGATGAAACGCCTGAGCACTGGACGGACACAGCCGTACGAACAATTCCAGTGCTGCGAGAATGATGCCGAGATCATCGAGTTGTCCGAGCCCGGGTAAAAAATCAGGAACGAGATCGATCGGTGAGACGACGTACAGCCCCGCAAGGATGGGGACCACCTTCAGCGACACGGGTACCTTCGGCTCGCGGAAGAGCCTGAACGCCAGCCGCCCCTGCCCGAGAAGCAGGCGCAAACTCAACGGGCGCGACAGCCAGGACGAGATGCGGAACGCCATGTCCGTATGCCTCTGTCTACCCTACCACCGAATAAGGCTCACGGCGGAGCTTTGTAGAGCTCAGCGTCCGATGGCCTCGGCGGCGGGGGAGTCAGGCCATGCGGGAACCGGCGCTGACACATACGAGGCATGGGCCAGATTGGCCTGGAACAGCGCAACGGACGAGGCAGTGAACTGCAACTTGACCAACAGCCGGGCAACGACGTACAGCTGTGACAAAAGGAACGCGAGCCACATGGCCACGCCAGTGCCTCCAGCACCCGGAGCCACGAGCCCCCACGTGGCAGCCACTGCCAGGAATGTCAGGCTGTTCAGCGCGTAGAGCGCGATGACTTGCCGAGTGTGGTTGCGGATGAATCGCACGGCTGCCACGAGTGCGCCGATCACGCTGCGCCGGTCCTCGACGACGATGCGTACCTTCGTGTAGTCCACGACAAGATTGGTTGCGAGAAGAAGGCCGCCGAAGAGCAGGTAGAACACCGCGCGAACCAGAATCGCCGTACGTTCCACGCTCATGTTTCGCGTCAGGTTCACGAACTGTTCGTCGAAGAGCCACGGGTGCACATAGGCAAAGAGCCACCAATACACCAGGCCGGCACATGCCGCGAGACGAAGGAAACGGAAGAAGTACACGGCGGAAGCGCCGAAGAAGCCGAAGACCCGGAGCGGCCGTTGTCGCGCGTATCGATCCAGGATGCCGCCGGAGAGAAAAGCCCACCCGGCCAGATACAGTGCAACAGCGGACGCGATCGGAAGAATGCTGCCTCTCGCGTCGAGCACGGTGCTCGCGTTGTCGAGCACCATCGCGAAGCCGATGACACTGGGTGTGAACGTTGTCCCCAGCCCAGTGGCCTGCGCCGCGAACTCCTGCCACCAGTCATAGTTGACGCCCGTCGCAGCCGTCTCGGCAGCGACACTGCTCCCAAGATGTGCAGCGAGCAGTCCGCGGAGGGTGAGTGCCAGCGGCATGGCGAGGAGAAACGTCATCGCGAACACGCCGGCGACAATCGCCGGCGCGGCGAAGACACGTTTCCAGCCGCCACGCCAGCTAGACAAAGAACCCATACGTCAGCATCAGGTCCTGGAGCCACACCATCCATTTCAGGCTCCATTTGAGGCTCGCTTCGTCACCGCGAGGTTTCAGGGTGCGGCTGTTGTTCGTCTTCGCGATGTCGAGGAGGAGCACGCGATCCGGGTCCACGTGAGCGGTCGTGCCACGGGATGGGCGTTCGTACACATACACGACGCGTCGCTCGCGGCCGTCCCACGTCTCTTTGATCTGTTCTCCGTTCTCGAACGTCGTGACAACGTCCACAGGAGACGTCGCCTCGCCGTGCCGGCGGACGACGACGGTCGTTCGATAGCGCTGCTCGTCCAGGCGCTCGCTGCGGAACTGCTGAACGCCGTAGTCGAAGGTGTCGGAGCTGCGGTACACCTGGTCGAAGAATCGAGCGTGGTTCTCTCCGCTCACCTCGCGCACGATGTCGAAGAAGTCCGCTGGCAGTGGGTGCTTGAACTTCCAGCGCTCGAAGTACGTGCTGAGGATCCGCTGCATCATTGGCCACCCGAGTTTCTGTTCGAGCGTGTGCAGCCAGAGCGCCGTCTTGTTGTAGCTGATGATGGCGGCCGTCGCCGGCCAATACTGGTACGTCGGGGTCGCGGGAGCGTCGGCCTCACCATTGAGCCGATACCCGGGCAACCGGTCGTTATCGATCCGCGAGACGGCAATGTCGCGAAACGACCACGGGAGGAAGGTTCCGAAGTACCGCAGCTCGACGCGATTGGGATTCTTGGCCTCCGCCAGAACGCGCGCCGTGGCGTAGGTGTTGATGCCTTCATCCATCCACGCGTGCTCGAACTCGTTGGTGGCGACGATGCCGTACCACCACTGGTGCCCGATTTCGTGCGCGGTCGTGCTCTCCGGCACCTGTGTCGCCCCCGGCGCCAGCCAGCGCGATCGTCCCGTCAGGAAGGTCGGGTACTCCATGCCGTCTGCGTCGCTCTGGAACGCCGGATCGACCACCGTCATGTATCCGTAGGGGTACGCGCCAAACCACTCGCCATAGAGCTTCAGGGTGGCGTTGATGATCGCGAAGTAGCGCTCCGCCTGTCCGCTCCGCTCCGACTGCAGCAGGAGCCGAACGTCGACCGGTGGCAGTGTCGGATGCTCGAAGCGCTGTGACAGGTCGATGTAATCGGGGCTCGCGGTCCAGGCGAAGTCGTGAATGTCTTCGGCCTGGTACTGGTGCGTCGCGGTGCCATCGCCGTTGTCCGTGCGCGCCGATTGCCGGCCCGACGCGCCAACGATGAAGCGATTCGGAACGGTCAGGCGCACATCGTACACGCCGAAGTCCGAGTAGAACTCGGTGGCTGCGTGAAACTGGTGCGTGTTCCAGCCACCCGATTCGAGCACACCGAGCTTGGGGAACCACTGGGCGATGAAGTAGTAGTCGCCGACCCACCCGGTTCGCGCGAACGGGCGAGGGATTCGTGCCGTCCACTCCAGTTCCACGTGGACGTCTTCGTTCGGTCCGACACTGCGGCCAAGTGGCACGCTCATCACCGTCCGGTCGCGCTCGTTGCCATCGTCAGGCGCAATGAACCGCATCGAGCTGGTGAGGTTGCGCCTCTCACCGGTTGGCTCGCGCACGGTGAGAGAGGTCACGTCCATCGTGCTCCACGCGTCGTCCGGTGGAGCCTCGTAGAGGCCGGCCATCTGTCGCTCCCGCAGCCACGTGGACTCGGCATCGCGCCAGGCGTTCCAGTACAGGTGAAACTGCAGTTCTGACGTCGGCTGGTCGGTGATGTTGCGCCAGCGGATCGTTTCGCGCCCGCGTATCGTCCGCGCGTCTTCGTCCAGCCGAGCGTCGATCTCGTAGTTGGCGTTGCGCGGTGAACGTGCATCGGCGGCACCGCTGCCGACGTCAGCCGTGGCGACGCCTGCCTGCGCGATCGACGGCGCCTGGCGCGCCGTGACTGCGACGACGATCGCGCCACACAGGCACACGGCGGCTGCGAAGGGCCGCAGGGGAACCATTGCCTATAATCCTTTCATGATTCGCGTCCTACACGTCGGTCTTGGACCGATTGGGGCCGCGGTGGCGAGACAGGTTGCCACGCGCAAGGGCCTGCGGATTGTTGGAGCCGTCGATATCGATCCACTGAAGGTTGGTCAGGACATCGGCGCGGTCATTGGCATCGATCGCAAGTTCCGGGTGAAAGTCGGCGTGGACGTCGGCAAGACGATCACGGAATCGAAGCCCGATGTTGCGGTGCTGTGCACCAGCTCCTCGCTCAAGGGTGTGCTTCCCGAGCTCATGGAAGTGCTCGAGCACAGCGTCGCAGTCGTGACGACTACCGAGGAGGCTGCCTATCCGCGAACGGACAATCGTGTGATAGCCAAGCGGATCGACGCGGCCGCGAAGAAGGCCAAAGTCGCTGTTCTCGGTACCGGGGTCAATCCGGGTTTCACAATGGATGCGCTGCCGATTGCGCTGAGCGCTGTCTGCGAGCGCGTCGATCGCATCGAGGTCTGGCGTGTCCAGGACGCGCGGATCCGGCGCCTGCCGTTTCAACAGAAGATCGGGGCGGGACTGACGCCGGAAGAGTTTCAGCGCCGAGTCGAGAACGGCCGCGTGCGACATGTCGGCTTCACTGAGTCGATTCAGATGATTGGCGACGCGATGGGATGGAAGCTCGACGAAATCACCGACGATGTTTCCGCGAAGATCGCCGAGACAGCGGTCTCGAGCGAGTGGCTGTCCGTCTTACCCGGCCAGGTATCTGGCATCGTTCAGGACGGGGTGGGGTACGTGACTGGGCAGCCGAAAGTGACGCTTCGCCTCGAGGCGTATCTGGGCGCACCCGAATCGTACGACTCAGTGCTCATCGAGGGTACGCCGCGTATCTACTCGAAGATCGAGGGCGGCGTGCACGGGGACATTGCAACCGCGTCGATGACCGTGAACTCGATTCCGGCCGTGCTCTCGGCCGCGCCCGGGCTGCGGACGATGAGAGATATGCGGCTGCCATCGTTCGACGAGGGTTCACTCTCGTGGGCGCGACGAGGCTGACGCAGTTCCATGAGCTCTTTTCTGCCGACGGTGCTCTGGTACGGTGGCCTGCTCGGGATTGGGCTGGCGGCGTTCCTCGTGCTGTGGGCGCTTGCGCTCTACGTCATCAAGCACGCGACGGATGCGTTCGCGTCCGGGATTCTGATGGCAGCGCTTGCCCTGGCGGGCATATCGAGTTGGGCCCTGACGTATGGCACGAGCGTGAGCCAGGGAAGTCAACTGCTCAAGGTCCGCGCTCCCCTCCTTCGGCTGGTTGCGGCCAGTGTGTTGACGCGCGAGGCGCTCGAGGACGTTCGCGCCGCCGGCGAGCCGTCACCCGATCTCACGGCGTTTCAGTCGAACTACGACGGTCATGAAGCGTCGATCGGGAGCCTGCTGCAGGCCGAATGGCAGTACCACCGGCGCGGAGCCTGGAACGAGCCCGCGCTGCTCTACAAGGTCACGTGGGCATTGCATGATGTGCAGCTCCATCACGCACGCTGGGAGAAGCGTGCGGAAGCACTCGAGTGTCCGGCGACGGCTTCCGCGCCGGCGCTGTCCGATGCGATCTCCCGGTTGCAGGAGCGTCTGCAGTCGCAACAGATGCTCGCGCAGACGCTCGGCGAGCAGTTTGATGGATACGACCTCAATCAACAGGATTCGCAGCCGGTCAGCACGGCCACGCTGACCAGGACGCTCGCCATGTTACTCGGAGGTCTGGCATTGCTCAGCGTGGTGGCGGCTGCAGTGGTGTGGCGCAAACGACCGCGTCACACCATCGACGTGCTCGTGGCTGTCGCGGCCATCGTGTTGGTCAACCTGGCTGGCTGGCTCGCGCTGGGCACAGGCGCCGACCAGGAGCGCCTGCGGGCTGACCTCTTTGCTGAAGCTGCGACCGTCCATCGCGAGGCGGTCGGCCTCACTGAAGGCCTCAAGACGTTGATGCCGCTGCCTCGTGAGAGTGTGCTGCAGGCGCGTGATTCCGCCGAGAGGCTCATTGCCGACTACGCGGAGTACATGAACACAGTGCGCGGACTGGCCCAGCTCGTCCGCATCTGGGATCGCGCGGTCCTCACCGGCACGCTCGATACCGGCGTCGTCTCATCGGAACAGGTTCGAACACATGACGATCTGCTGAATGCGATTCGGTCCAGGATGCTGGCGGTGTACCGCCAGTACGTCCAGCTCGATGGACGAATCACCGGGCTCCAGTGCCGCTCCGAGTGGTTTCCGAGAAGTGACGGCCGGGCTCGCGAGGACGAACTGCTCGCGCTGCCTTGAAGATCACTTCGCACTCGATTACGACACAGCGAGATTCGACACGACCCACGCTCCTCCGCGCGATCACGACACACCGAGGCACCGAGGCACCGAGGGCTGGTGCAGAACGAACCGTCGGAGGTTTCGCAAATGATGCCGAGCCGAGAGAGCAACCACATCAGTCGCGTAGCGTCCAACGCGCATAGACCACCATGCCCTCGGAGCCTCAGAGCCTCGGTGTGTCGGGGTCACCAGCACATGTGAAGTGGTTTCAATATGATTGGATCAGAAGGTCCGTCCACAGCGCACCAAGGACGGATGGACTGAGGACAGACCTTGAACCGAGGCCCAAGAACCGAGGACGGCTACACGCAATCGAAAACCGCAATCGACACGATGACCGGGTTTCATCCTCTCGTCTCGCGCTGGTTTCTCGAAGCGATTGGTGAACCAACCTCGGCGCAACGCCGCGGTTGGGAGGCCATTCGTTCGGGTCGGCACACTCTCATTGCGGCTCCGACCGGCTCCGGGAAGACGCTCGCCGCGTTCCTGACGACGATCGACGACCTTGTCCGTGAAGGCACGCAGTCGCCGCTGCCGGATGCCGTGCGCGTCGTCTACGTCTCGCCGCTGAAGGCGCTGAGCGCGGACATTCACAAGAACCTGGCCGAGCCGCGGCGCGCCCTGCGGCGACTTGCGGAAGAAACGGGAGCAGACATTCCCCGCATCACTGCTGCTGTCAGGACGGGCGACACGACCTCGTCAGAGCGGGCGGCGATGCTGCGCACGCCGCCGCACATCCTGGTGACGACCCCGGAATCGCTCTACTTGTTGCTGACCGCCGAGCGTAGCCGGCAGATGCTGCGCACGACACGGACCGTGATCGTCGATGAGATCCACGCCGTGATCGGCACGCGGCGAGGAGCACACCTGGCGCTCACGTTGGAGCGCCTCGAGGCGCTCTGCGCGGCCGAAGGTGCCGGCACACCTCTTCAGCGCATCGGGTTGTCCGCGACGCAGAAGCCGATCGGCGAGGTCGCGCGGTTCCTGGTGGGCGCCGGCAAGGATCGCAGCGAGTGCGCCATCATCGACGAGGGCCATCGGCGTGCGATCGACCTTGCCGTCGAGATTCCGCAGTCGCCTCTCGATGCCGTCATGTCGCATGAGGTCTGGGAGGAGTACTACGATCGCCTGGCCGCGTTGATTGGAGAACACCGGACCACGCTGGTGTTCGTCAACACACGGCGAATGGCGGAGCGCGTGGCGCGCCATCTGAGCGACCGACTTGGAGAGGACGCTGTCACGGCTCACCACGGGAGCCTGTCGAAGGAGCGGCGCCTCGATGCCGAGCATCGTCTCAAGACCGGCACGCTCAAGGCGCTTGTCGCGACCGCGTCGCTCGAGCTCGGAATAGATATCGGCCATGTCGACCTCGTCTGCCAGATTGGATCGCCGCACCGCATCGCGACCTTGCTGCAGCGCGTCGGTCGATCGGGGCACACGATCAGTGGCACGCCGAAGGGGCGGATGTTGCCGGTGTCGCTCGATGACCTGGTCGAATGTGCCGCGCTTCTGCGTGCCTCACGCCGCGGCGATCTCGATGCCATCGTCGCCCACGACGCGCCGCTCGACGTCCTGGCGCAGCAGATCACGGCGGAGACGTCGTGCCATCCGTACGGAGAGGACGATTTGCACACGCTGGTCAGAGGTGCGTGGCCGTATCGGGATCTGCCGCGGAGCGAGTTCGACCAGGTTGTGTCCATGGTGGCCGACGGGTTCGCGACGCCGCGTGGCCGGCGTGCGGCGCTGGTACATCGTGACGAAGTCAATCGCGTCCTGCGCGGGAGGCGTGGATCGCGGCTCCTGTCGCTGACCTCGGGTGGCGCCATCCCCGAAGTGGCGGACTATCGAGTCGTGCTCGAGCCGGAGGACACGTTCATTGGCACCCTCAACGAAGACTTCGCCATCGAGAGCATGGCGGGCGACATCTTTCAGCTCGGCAACGCCGCGTGGCAGATCACCCAGGTCGTGGCGGGCACCGTGCGCGTTCGCGATGCCCACGGAGCACCGCCAACGATTCCGTTCTGGCTGGGCGAGGCGCCTGCCCGCAGCGACGAACTGTCTCGCGCCGTCTCCGAGCTTCGAGGAGATGTCGACCAGCGACTTCCTTCAGCTGCTGATGATCCGGGCCGGGCGATAGCCGCGGAGTGGCTGACTGCTGAAACCGGATTGACCAGTGGCGGGGCGGAGCAGGCGATCGCCTACCTCGACGCCGGCAAACGCGTGCTCGGCGTGATCCCGACGCAGGAGACGCTCGTGCTCGAGCGTTTCTTTGACGAGTCCGGCGGCATGCAGCTCGTACTGCACGCGCCGTTCGGCAGCCGCGTCAACAAGGCATGGGCACTGGCCCTGCGCAAGCGGTTCTGCCGGCAGTTCAATTTCGAGCTGCAGGCGGCGGCCACGGAAGATGCGCTGCTCCTGTCGCTGGGCCCGCAGCACTCGTTCCCGCTGGCCGACGTGTTTCGCTACCTCCATCCGGCCAGCGTTCGCGACATCCTGGTGCAGGCCTTTCTCGATGCGCCCGTCTTTCAGACGCGATGGCGCTGGAACGCAACGATCTCGCTGGCCGTGCCACGCAACCGGGGAGGCCGCAAGGTCGCGCCCCAACTGCAGCGTATGCAGGCGGACGACTTGATGGCGGCGGTGTTTCCCGATGCCGCGGCCTGTCTCGAGAACATTCCCGGCGATCGTCAGATCCCGGATCATCCGCTGATCAACCAGACCGTGCGCGATTGTCTCGAGGAGGCGATGGATCTGTCGCAGCTTCAGGAGGTTCTCGGCCGCATTCACCGCGGGGAGCTGACCTGCGTCTCGCGCGACACGCCGGAGCCTTCGGTCTTCTCACACGACATCATCAACGCGCGACCGTATGCCTTCGTCGATGATGCTCCTCTCGAGGAGCGCCGAACCCAGGCGGTGCAAACGAGACGGGCCGGAACGTCGTCAAACGAGATCGGCTCGCTGGATGCCTCCGCCATAGAGCGCGTGCGCGACGAGGTCCGTCCCGATCCGCGCGACGCCGACGAACTGCACGACGCCCTGTTGACC
Organism: Acidobacteriota bacterium; assembly: GCA_032156805.1. Lineage (GTDB taxonomy): Bacteria > Acidobacteriota > Vicinamibacteria > Vicinamibacterales > UBA2999 > Gp6-AA40. The sequence continues at coordinate 63,349 of JALDXQ010000002.1, read as the reverse complement.
TCCGGCTTCCTGCGCGACGCCGAAGTCGACCACGAGATGTGCGCGACGCTCGTCGGTCTTGGGCGCGTGGCTCGGGCCCGCTGTGGATCTGGCGTCGAGGTGTGGGTCGCCACGGAGCGTGTTCCAGAGCTTCTCGCGATCCAGTCAGACATCATCCTCGAGCCGCGCGTCGTCCCGCCCGCATCACGTACCTCGCGTGCGTGGACGCGCGAGGACGCGCTGGTGGAACTCGTTCGTGGCCGTATGTCGCTCGTCGGGCCGACGACCGCGCAGGTGCTGGCCGAGAGTTGCGGGCTTGTTCAGGCGGACGTTGACGGGGCACTTCTCGCTCTCGAATCCGAGGGTGCGATCCTGCGCGGGACGTTCACCCCGGGCTCCCGGATCCTCGAATGGTGCGACCGACGTCTGCTCGCGCGGATTCATCGCTACACTCTGAACCGGTTGCGTGCCGAGATCGCACCGGTCAGCCCGGCCGAGTTCATGCGGTTTCTCTTTGCGTGGCAGCACGTGGAGAGGTCAAGCCGGTTGTCGGGCCCCGAGGGGGTGCGAGCGATCCTGGCGCAGCTCGATGGCCTGGAGCTTCCGGCCCGCGCGTGGGAGCGCGACGTTCTCTCCGCCCGCGTCGAGCGTTACGAGTCCTCCATGCTCGACATGCTGTGTCTCAGCGGTGAGATCGGCTGGGCGCGCCTGTCGAGCGGCCCGACACAGGTGGTGGGTGCCACACCCATCGCCTTGTTTGCGCGTGAGCACGCTGAGGCGTGGGTCCGGCTGAAGCCGGACACGACGTTTGCGGAGCCGGACACTACGTCACCGGAACCGAGCGAAGAGGCTCGCCGCGTCCTCGATCGGCTCGAGGTCTCGGGTGCATCGTTCGCACATGAGTTGAGGAGTGCCTGCGATCTGACCCACGACCGATGCCGCGGCGCGCTCGGTGAGCTCGTGGCCGCGGGCCTTGTTGCCTCTGACGGCTTTGCTGGTGTCCGGGTGATCATCGGTCAGACGACGACGCGTCGAGGCGGTGCCGATACGTCCGGACGATGGTCGGTGCTGCGACGGACGTCGAACGTTGCGCGCGAAGACGCCGTGCGTGCGTTGGCGTGGACGCTGCTCGCCCGCTACGGTGTCGTGTTCCGCCGCGTGCTGGCGCGCGAGACCAACGGGGTTCCGTGGCGCGATCTGGCCCGTGTCTATCGAACCCTCGAGGCACGCGGAGAGATCCGCGGCGGCCGATTCGTCTCCGGGATGTCGGGAGAGCAGTTCGCGCTGCCTGACGCCGTCGATCGTCTGCGTGAGCTGCGTCGATCGGGCCCGGACGGCACATTGACGACGATCAGCGCGGCCGATCCGCTGAATTTGACAGGCATCATCACCGGCGCCGAGCGCCTTCGCACGGCGGCCGGTAACCGCATTGTCTACCGCAACGGCGTCCCGGTGGCTGCGATGGAAGGAGACATGCTTCGAACCTTCGGAGAGATCGATCCTTCGATCGCTGCTGATGTGGCGGCAGCCGCTGCCGGCCGCCCGGTGCCGGTGTTCAGCGGCTTCGTTGGCAGGCTGGGCTGAACATCTAAGCCGACACTCCTGGCTGCCGCCCCGCGCGCATTTTCATCACGTCAGCAAAGACTTCGATCATCTTCCGGTTGAATGCCGGGATGTCACCGGGGTTGCGCGATGTCACGAGCCCGCGATCTTCGATGACCTCGCCGTCGACCCAGATGGCCCCGGCATTTCTCAGATCGGTCTTGAGCGAAGGCCACGAGGTCACTCGCCGGTCGCGAAGCGCATCGGCTTCGATGAGCGTCCATGGCCCATGGCAGATCGCGGCCACGGGACGATTCGACATCGTGAACGCCTTGACGAATTGAACCGCCTTCTCGTTGATGCGCAGGCGATCGGGGTTGAACACACCTCCTGGCAGCAGCAGGGCATCGTACTCGTCAGGATGCGCCTCCGCGAGTGGCTGATCGACGGTAACCTCCTGTCCCCATGTCCCGCGGTGCCACGCCTTGACGGCCTTATCGACGGGTGACACCACGTCCACTCGTGCCCCCGCTTGTTCGAGCGCCGCGCGCGGCTCGAGTAATTCGGATTGTTCGAAGCCGTGCTCAACCAGCGCGGCCACCCTCATCCCGGTCAGTTGATTGTTCATGGCTGTGCCCGTGGCAAGACTTGCACCATCTGAACATTGCGCTCTGACGAGGTGAAATGACCGTTCAGTTTGAATGGTTTGCAAACGGCTCAGGCAGGCTCATGCAGAACGCCCGGCGCCGAAGACTTTCTCGAGCTCGAAAGGCGTTGTCACTTCCAATTGATCGTACCGGCAGTCACGCGGCTGCTTATCGAGACGCCAGCGGAGAAAGATCGCGGCGTGACGGAAGCGATCTCCCTGCATGTGGTCGTACTTGACCTCGCACACGCGCTCGACGCGGAGCGCTTCCCACGACAGATCCTTTCCGGCGCTCCATCGACTCTGCCCGCCGGGCAGCCTGGTTGTGCCATCTCCCATCGCTGTGGCCCATTCGCGCCACGGGTGACCCTCGAGTGCGCGATCGCGAAGCGGCTCGAGTTCGAGCGCGAGATCGCGGCGCACCGCCATGCTGAAGGCCGACGTCACACCAACGTGATGCAGGTTGCCGCGGTCGTCGTACAGCCCGAGGAGCAACGACCCGACGAGCGACCCACGTCCATTCTTGTGCCAGCGGAAGCCGGCGACCACGCAGTCTGCCGTGCGCGAGTGCTTCACTTTGATCATCGCGCGCTTGCCCGGTTCATACGTTCCGAGCTCAGGCTTGGCCATGACGCCATCGAGTCCGGCTCCCTCGAATCGCGCGAGCCAGTCAGACGCTTCGTCGCGGTCTCGTGTCATCGGGGTCACATGAACAGGTGGGGCCACTCCGGCAAGTGCTCGCTCGAGCAGCGCGCGTCTTTCATGCTGCGCGAGCTGCCGCACATCACGAGCTTCGAAGGCCAGCACATCAAACGCAACGAAGGACGCCGGTATGTCCTTTGCCAGTTTCGCGACACGAGACGCCGCGGGATGGAGCCTGAGCTGGAGTGCATCGAAGTCGAGTCCATGTGAAGTGGGGATCACGATCTCCCCATCCAGCACGCAGTCGGTTGGCAGGTTGGTCAGCAGCGCGTCGCGCAACTCGGGGAAGTAACGATCGAGCGGCCGCAGATCGCGGCTCTGGATGAAAAGGTCGGACCCATGACGGAAAACGATCGCGCGGAACCCATCCCACTTCGGCTCGTAAAGAAACCCGCCACCCTCCGGCAGCGAGTCCGCAAGCTTCGCCAGCATCGGCTCGATCGGTGGAGAGATCGCGAAATGCGGCGCCGGCTGATCCATGCACTGGTTGTATCAGCTGACGGTTCATAGTTCAAAGTTCACGGTTCAGGCCGGAACACTGAACACGAACCCTGAACCATGAACCTGGAACCGTGAACTGCGTCGCTCAGGCGACATTGGCGACATCGAGCTTCCTGATGTCGTCGATCCCGTATCGCAGCATGGCGAGCCGCTCGAGACCGTAACCTACGCCAATCGCGGTGTGACGTTTCGGATCGCCGCCGAGATGGCTCACGATCCGATCGGTGAACACACCCCAGGCGAGCACCTCAGACCAGTGACCGTCGGTCTCGACCTCGAGCTCCCACGACTGCGCGCACATCGCGTACTCCGTGGGCACGATCTTCACCGTGCGCCCGGGCAGAATGCGATCGACTGACTGGAGCACGCGCCCGGTCATCAGCCACTGATTGAGGCGATCGCGGTCATCCAGCCACAGGGCCTCGGCCTGATGAAAGGCCTCGAGATGCATCGCATCAACCTGGCACTGGCGATACGCCTTTCCCGATGCCCACAGCCTCATCGGATGACCTGCGTAGCGCACCGTCAGGAGCAGCGGCAGCGTGAGGTCGTACCGGAGAATGCGCGCCGCGTCGATGCGATGGAGCTCCGCCTGCTCGACATACATTGCGTCGTTGGCGATGGTCGTGCGCGCTTGGGCGAGGTCGACGATCTCGGGCAGATCCTGTGCAACGAAATCCGGGAACGCCTGCCGCAGCCCTTCAAGAATCCGGCCCACCGGGTTCTCCGGCAGGTCGGTCAGCTGCGGCCGTGCGAGCAGCTCGACGACCTTCGCAGGGAGATTGGTCCCGACGTCTTCCACGCGAATGTCACGCTGTTCTGCCATTTCAATCTCCTTGCGTAACTTGTCCCTGACACGCTGCAGCCGCTTACGCATGGCGGCCTCGTCGACACCGGCGTGTCGTGCGAGGCGCGCCACGCTCCACTGTCCGTGATACCGCCGGTCGCACAACTGGCGCTCCTCGGGTGTCAGCGTGAGCAGCGCCGATGCAAGCCGATGGCGCTGCAGGTCTGACCATCGCGTCTCTGCTTCGTCGAGCACCGGCACATCCGGGATGTCGTCGAGGCGGAGCAGCGTGACCCGCTTCGCTCGTCGCATGTTGAGCGCGACGGTAATCACGACTCGGCGAAGCCACCCGGGAAACGCAGCCGGCTCCTGCAAGTCGGCCAGCCGGCGGAACGCTCGCAGGTAGGCCTGCTGGACGGCGTCCTGCGCAACTGCCGGATCCCGCAACACGCCCAGGGCGACGGCGTAGGCCATCGTCTGCGTGGACTCGACGAGAACGCCATACGCCTCGACGTTACCCGCCTGAGCTGCCTCGACCAGCCGACTGAGGGATTCCATGGTGTTTGTCCGAGTCAAGGGCGCAGCCCTCGACCAGTTACTCAGAAGACAACGCGGAAGGAAAAGTGTGACACGGCTTCCACGGCCGTGGCTGGCGGCCGGGAAACGCTAACCTTGTTAGTATTAGCCAGGCACGTCCTCAGATGAGGCAGGTAGAACGATGGGATTTTGCGAGCATTGCGCGGGGCAGCGATTCGACAGGGCGCAGGTCCTTCGAGCGTTGAGAGAAGCCAGGCGAAAGCTGCCGCGCCGCGGACGCGCCAGCCAGGCCGATGCGGCACTGGCAGCGGCGATCCAGGCGGTGCGCTCCCTGGAGATCCCCCACATCGAGTACTTCGACGAGACGACGGGCGAAGAAGTCCTTCACTGACCGCTTCCGTCATCGAGAGCGATCGCACGCGCGCTCGCACACCTGCCGGGCGTCCTTGCAGCGGGTCCAGGCGTGCGACAGCATCGCCGCCGTGAATCCGAACAACGTGAACAAGGCCATGCCTGTCTGCACCCGCAGACCGACAGCTTCCGCACCTGCCAACCGGAATGGCCAGGCGACGAGGTAGGCGGGCAGCAAAACGATCATCGCGACGAACGACAGTCCAATCACGATCGCAAGAATCAAGGCGACAGGGCCGAGGAGATTCTCGCCCAGTGCCAGCACACGATCCTTCACCCGCTGCAGGCGGCCAACCTGCGGCGTCGCCGGGGCATCGAAGAGCGTGGCCGTCAGCACGCTCAGAAACTCTGGCGACCGCTCGTAGACCACGTGTGAGCGCAGCAGGCCACCGCCACCTTTGAGCCGTACATTGTGAAGCTTGAAATTCCGGGCGAACCGTGTGAGCGAGCCCGACACGCGATCGGCCCGATGATGGAAGTTCACCCACTGGAAGTCGGGATCGAGCGGTGCTTCCATGCGCACGGTCCAGGGCCAGAAGAACCGGATCTTCTCGAGCGGGCTGCCGATTGTGAAAAGGCGAGAAGGCGAAGGCCTCGTCTGTCCTGCGGCGAGCCCCAGCCCGCTCAACGCGTGGAACGCCACCACTGTTCCCAGGCTATGAGCCAGCACGTGGACGACATCGCAGCCATCCCGGCGGGCGCGCTCCATCTCGGCATGGAAACGCTTCAGGATCTCGAACGCGGGTCCTTCGCCAGCGACAATCGACTGCATGTAGTTCGGCACGTCAGCGACCACCGAGTCCAGCACCTCGTCGACACCGGTGCCGTCGGTTGACGTGAAGTTCGCGTAGGCGATCGACCGCTCGATGAACGGGAGGTTCTCCTTCTGCATCCGCTTCTCGAACGCCTCTTGCCGTGACTTGTCGAACAACGTGGAGATGAATCGCGTGCCGAGGTACGCGAGGTAGCCCGCCGGCACGAGCGGGACGAGCGTCAGTACTCGCCACCACACGAGCACGCCCGAATACTCGAGCGATGGCAGTAACCCGAGCCGGCGGCACCACATCGGGTGCCACACGACCGTGTTCGGAGTACGCCAGGTGAACGTGCCGCGCGACTTCTCGGCAGACAGGATCTCTGCCCAGTAAACTTCGTAGAGTCGCACCGTCTGGCCGTTCGCGGTGACCGAGGCGGCAATCCCCTCTCCATCGTGTTCCACCTGAATCGCATTGCCGTAGGCGGCCTTCAGCCCGACCAACAGCTTGGCTGTGGTTTCACCGCGACGCTGCTCGCCGATGCCATGAACGATCAGAAGGGCACGAGGGGCGTTCAGCACACCTCGATGTCCCGCCACAGGTGTACCCGCTCGATGAATCCTTCGTCCTCGGTGTCCCGGCACAAGGTCGTCAACTGATCGCGGCGCGCGCCGCGCCAGCGGAGATCGTCGAGCTGTTCGGTGAGAGGCACATCGACGCGCAGGGTTGCGAGCCGGCGATAGAGATACGACTCGTCGCGATGTTCGCGCAGGCTCGCAGCCAGTGCGGCGGCGCCGCGCACGGGCACGCGCCACTCGGATTCACGGTCGGGGATCGACTCGAGGTGCTCGTATGCGGCGAGGATGGCCGCCGCTGACTTGCTGCCCCAGCGCGGCACACCGGGGTAACCATCAGCGGAGTCGCCGACGAGTGCCAGCCAGTCGGGGATCGATGCCGGCGGTACACCGAACTTCTCGATGACGCCCGCCTCGTCGAGGATGCGACGGCGAAGACGATCCAGGCAGACGATGCGTGTGCCGCGGACGCATTGGGCCATGTCCTTGTCTGGCGTGCACAGCACGATCTGCTCGACTTCAGGCGCGTCGCCCCAGCGCTGCGCCGCCGCCGCGATGGCATCGTCCGCCTCGAACTCCACCATTGGCCAGACGACGATCCCCAGAGCGTGCGTCGCCTCCTCGGCCAGCGAGAACTGGGCCAGGAGATCGTCGGGAACACCTTCGCTGGTCTTGTATCCGGCGAAGAGATCGTTGCGGAATGATTCGATGACGTGATCGAACGAGCAGGCCACGTGCGTCACACCGGGCTCGCGCAGCAGCGCAAACAGCGACCGCATGATGCCGCGCGTGGCGCCCACCTCCCGGCCGTCCCGCGTCGTGGCTTTGGGCGCGCCAAAATATGCGCGAAACAATTCGTAGGTGCCGTCCACGAGGTGGATGCGGCTCTGAGTCGCACTGTCCAATCAGGAGCATCCTAATCGGTTTCTCGCGTCGGTGACCATCGGTCGCCGGCCACTTCGATGTATGCTGCCCAACGGCTTCGAGAGATGGGAGGACGCATGTCATCGCGGTTGCAGACGATGAGGTCGGGACGAATTGGTCACGTGATGGGCGCCGCCCTTCTGGGCGTGAGCCTGGTCGCATGGCTCTCAGTCGTCGCGAGCGCGCAGGCGTCGCGCAGTGTGCAGGACGGCGTTTTCAGCGACCCGCAGGCAGCACGTGGTCAGGGTATCTATGGGCAGCAGTGTGCGACGTGCCACGGCGCCAGGCTGGAAGGTGCTCAGGCGCCGCCGCTCGCCGCTGAAGGTTTCATCAGCCGCTGGCAGGACCAACCACTCTCGAATCTCGTCAACAAGATTCAGAACACGATGCCTGCCGATCGTCAGGGGACCCTGACGCGGCAGCAGTCGGCGGATCTCGTCGCGCACATCCTGAAAACCGGTGGCTTTCGAGCGAGTGCCGCAGAACTTCCGTCCGATGACGCGGCATTGAGTCGAATCACCTGGCCGAAGGGGCTCGTCGCTGCCGCCGCCACCCCGGCAACCGGGCGCGTCTTCCCTCCGCTCGGAAACATGGCGCAATTGATGCGCGGCATCTTTTTTCCGAACTCGAACCTGATCTTCACGGTGCAGACCCGCGATCCCGGCGCCAAGCCAGAGCCTGCGGCCGGCGGTGGTCAGACGGGCGGCTTTTCGTTCGTCGAGTGGGGCGCCGGCATCTATGGAGGCTGGGAGCTGATCGACAACGCCGCGATTGCGCTGGCCGACGCGTCGCCGCTGATGCTCACGCCCGGCATTCGATGTGAGAACGGACGGCTGGCGCCGGTCACCGATCCTGATTGGATCAAGTTCACCGAGCAGATGATCGCCGTCGCGAGGAAGACCTATCAGGCCTCGCAGACTCGAAACCAGGAGATCGTCTCCGAAGCGACCGGAGATCTCTCCGATGCCTGTGCCGCCTGCCATCAGGCGTATCGAGAAACACGGCGGGGCGGACGCGCACCGGACCCGACCGATCCCTCGGGGAAGGCGAATCGCTGCATGCCGCGGTAGTTCTTCGTTCTTAGTTCCGTTCGTAGAACGGAGGCGGCTCGATTCCGAGCGCCCGCAGGTACACGAACCCCTGGCCGCGGTGATGGACCTCGTTGTCGATGGCGTAGAGCAGCAGATCGTGCACCTTGCCCTCGTACTGGCCAAACGCCTTCATCGTTTCCTGGAAACGCTGCGGTGGGATCTTCGCCCATAGCGCGTCCATCTCCTTGGTGTGCTCGTCCCAGGTCCGCAGAATCTCTGACTTGGGCCTGGGGTCGCGGCTGAAATCCGTCTCCCACGTGCTCGAGACGATGCCGCGGAGCATCGGGACGCCGATCGCCAGCATCTCGAGCGCCAAGGCGCCAAACGGGCGCATGCCGCCGACGGAGAAGTCGAACAGCTTGTCCTCTGGAAACGCTTCTATGACCCGGCGCGTCAGGCGGCGATGACCCTGCCAGTGCTGGAGCAACGCGTCGGGCGTGATGAAATGATTGGACACGGCGAAGACCTCGCAGACGGTTTGCGTCTATCTTAACGAGCATGCTTGGACTCTTCGTAGCAATTGGTGTGGTCGTGCTGGCGCACGTGGCGCCATTCCCATTCCTCCTCGACATCACCGACGAAACAGTCTGGAGAATGCCGCGAACGTCGCCGCCAACCATCTATCTCACCTTTGACGACGGCCCCAATTCAGATGCAACGCCCAAGTTGCTCGATGTGCTGGCGAAGCACGGTGTGCACGCCACGTTCTTCGTCATCGACAAGCACCTGACACAGGAGACCGCACCGATCGTCCGTCGAACGTTCGAGGAAGGACACGCCGTGGCCGTGCATTGGCACTCTCGAGAGTTGATGTTTCGAGGACCGGTGTACGTGGCGAGCGCGATTCAGGAAGCTGCGGCACGCATGGAGGTGATGACCGGCCACGAGGCGTGCCGCGCATTTCGTCCACACGGCGGCAACCGCAGCATCCCGATGATCCAGGGCGCCGGCAAAGCTGGCTACCGCGTCGTGGGTTGGGGCTGGATGCTGTGGGACTTCAACTGGTTCAAGAAGCGGAACTCGGACGATCTGGTGCCGCGCCTGGCCGATCGTGCGTCGCCAGGGGACATCATCGTGATTCACGATGGACACCACGAAGATCCACGGTCCGATCGCCGCTATGCGATCGAGACCGTTGATCTGCTCATCCCGAAGCTGCGTGACAAAGGCTTCGAGTTCGGGACGATCTGTCCGACGTAGCGAGCGCGGTTACGGAAGCGCGAAGACGAACACCTGACCGGTCAGGCTCGGTTTGATCTCCGGCGTGACGCGAAGCGTCGAGTTGGCGACTCCCGACGGCCCTGTCGCGACAGAGACGTACTGCTTGCCGTCGACAGAGAACGTGATCGGGTAGCCGCTCACCGGCGCCCCGAGGTTGGTCTCCCACAGGACCTTGCCGCTTCGTTCATCGAAGGCGCGGAAGCGTCCGTTTGCGTCGCCGCCGAAGACGAGACCGCCGCCGGTCGAGACGAGTGAGAACACACCCGCACGCTGCTCGTACTTCCACAGCGTCCGTCCGGTCTCGACCGAGATCGCCCACACGGCGCCGACCTTGTCGGTGCCGGGCGCGATGATGGTGGGGAAGTCGAGCCCGTAGACCTTCGACGGGTCGCGCTTGTCGGTGTTGGTCGTGAAGTTGCCGCACAGGTTCTGCATCGGCATGTACATCACGTTGGTGCGTGGGTTGTACGCGCCGGCTGGCCAGTTCTTGCCGCCCTGCGCACCCGGGCAAATCATCTTCGTCTCACCAAGCTTGGAGAAGACGGCATCCGGGTTGACCGTGACCGCACCGGTGGCGCCGTCGATGTTCTTGATCACGTTCTGCATGATCGTTGGCCGCGCCCACAGGAATTCCCCCGTCGCGCGATCGAGCGTGTAGACGACGCCCGTCTTGCCAGGGATACCGGTGACCACCTTGCGCCGCTCGCCCGGCTTCACCTTCGGGTTGATCCAGGTCACTTCCTTCGGATCGGGAGCGACGGCGGTTTCGACGAGCAGGCGCTCGAAGGGATGATCCAGGTCCCAGTGATCGACGACGTGCTGGTAGTGCCAGACGATCTTGCCGGTGTCGGCATCGATGGCCAGCGTGGAGTTGTGGTACAGGTAGGTGTAATCGTTGCCGGCGAGCGTGAACTTGGGCGCCGGGATTGTCACTGACGTGCCGATGAAGATGCGATTGAGCTCGGGGTCGTAGCTCGGCACCATCCAGGTCCCGACGTGCCAGCGTTCCGCCATGGGCACGTCGCCCCACGTTTCGTGGCCCGGTTCACCAGGCAACGGAATCGTCCGCGTTCTCCAGACTTCCTTGCCCGTGGCCGCGTCATGCGCGGTGATGATGCAGGCGTCGTTCCCCGCGTCGGGCTGGCACTGCCGGCCCGTGATCACCTTGCCGTTGGCGATGATAGGACCGGCACTGGAGCGCGCCCGCTTCTTGGCTTCCATCACGGCCGTCTCCCACACCATGTTGCCGGTGTGGACATCAACCGCGTAGATCTGGTTGTCGGCGCTGCCGTCGATGAGGGTGCTGCCCCACATCGCGATGTTGCGGTTGGTGCCGCCGTTCACGCCTTCGGGCAGCTTGCGGCGGTGCTCCCACACAAGGTCGCCCGTCTTCGCGTCGATCGCTGCGATGACATCGCCGGGGCCGGGCACGTACATCACCCCGTCGTAGACGAGCGGAGTCGCTTCGACATTGCCCGTGCCGAGACCGCGCGTCCAGATCATCTTGAGTCGTGCCACATTGTTGCGATCGATCTGATCGAGTGGACTGTAGCCCCAGCCATCCAGCGTGCGCCGCCATGACAGCCAGTTTGCCGGGTCCGGTTTCCAGAGCATTTCGTCAGTTACCGGCACATAGGAACTGCTGCCGTTGGTCGACGAGGCCGGCCGGTTGGTTTGGGCCGCGATGGTGAAACCGCAGATGAGGGCGAGGGAAGAACACAGGAAAACGAGACGTTTCATGATGACTCCTGGAAACCACGAAGCGCATGAAGGACCCGAAGACACTCAGAACCGATCCAGGTTGACACGCCAGTCGCGCGGGCGCGCCGCGCGCACCCGTGCGACTGGCAGTCTTCGTGATCTTCGTGACCTTCGTGGTTGTTAAAAGTCTATCTGCGCACTCAGTTTAGCAAAGCGTGCGGTCATCACCGTCGTCGGTGTGAGCCACGGTCCGTTCGCGATGAAGTTCTGGTTGTAGCTCAATCCCGGTGCGGCATTGATGATGTTGAAGATGTCTATACCGACGTTCGCCCGCAGACCCTGGAAGCGGAGGATCTTGGCCACTCTCACGTGCAGCTCGTTGACCCGTTCGCCGTACTTGGTGCCAGGCTCGATCAGGTTCACGGTCACGTTGGCGGCGCCGCCCGAGAGGGGACGGCCAAGGATGGGCGCGACGGCGGAGTTGGGCACGGTGTAGTTCGCATTCAGATGCCCGCCGTTGGTTGGTGTGCCGGCGAAGCTCACGACCATACCTGGCTTGCTGAGGAGCGTGAACCCCAACTGCATGTCAACCTTCGGGATGGTGTAGGTCGCGAGGCCCTTGTAGTACGGCAAGTAACCAGAGACCACGTGGCAGTACGGATCCAGCGGCGCGGTTTCCGGAAGCTTCGCGCGGATCTCGCAGTTGTCGGACGTAGTACGGCCGAAGTTGAAGCCGCCCTGGACGTTGAGCTGCGAAAGCCGGGCGGTTGCGTTGAAGTCCATGCCGTTGAAGAACACGTACTGATTGCCGTACTTCTCCGACGTGGTGATGAAGTTGTTGGTCTGTCCAAAGAGCGCCGGGTTGACGTCGTAGAGCCCCGTGACCTGGTATCCGCCGCCATCGGGCAGACGCGAGTCCTGCGGCGCCGTGACATGGAACTCGGTGAAGTCGGACGCTGCAACCGCCAGATTGTCGGTCACGTTGAATCCGTGAAACACGCGTCGAACGTAGCCGACGTCAATGGAGACTCGCGGTATCAGCTCGTGCTGAACGGAGAAGCCGAAGTTCCAATCGGAAGGTCGCGTTCCCCATCCCTTCTGGATGTCCGGATCGACGGTGTTGCTGAAGACGTTCGCGTTGCCGAAGTTCCGGTTCGCGAAGGCCCCGCAGATATCGCCGCCCACCGCGCTGAGATTCTGCGCGTTGGGGTTCAGCAGATCGCAGTCCGCGACGAAATCGCGGTCCACGTCCGTCCACGCCCGATTCACGTTCGACGGAATCCGGCTCGTCGGATTCGCGAAGGCATACCGCCTGCCGGTGAACGCCGCTTCGAGGTAGCGCCCGAACGTTCCCTTGACGGCTGTCTTGCCGTCGCCGAACAGGTCGTAGACCACCGAGACGCGTGGACCAATGTCGTGGAAGGCATCGACGAGCGGTGTCTTCGGGAAGGTCACGGGATTCGGGAAGAAGGCTGCCGGACCAACCTGTTGCACCGGGCTCCAGCTCCAGGCCTTGTCGTAGCGCGCGGCTCCCTGGACAGTCAGTCGATTGCGCGTCCACTGCGCCTGCAAGTAGAGGCTGTCGGTTCGCATCCAGAGGTCGTTGGGATAGTCGTTGATGAACATGGTGAGCTGGTTGGGCACACCGTTGTTCACGCGATACTGCAGGTTGTTCGGGGCACGATTGGTGCTGCGAATATCGCCGAGGAGATTGCCCTGGTATCCCGCCTTGAACGAGAGGGCACCCGTCACGCGCGCGACGTTGGCGCGCCAGTTGTAGATGCGGTTCTTGTTGCGGCCGCTGATGAACAGGTCGACGCTCTGGGAACGATAGATCAACCCGGCGATGTTTCCGTTGTTGGGGCAGCCCGCCGTGCACTGCTCCTGCATCCGGATGAGATCGCCCGTGTACGGATCGGTCTTCGCCCGGCCACCCCAGTCGGCTCTGTACAGACCGAATGCGACGTCGACCAGCACCTGGTTGTTGAGAGGCGACGTCCAGGCGAGCTGTCCCACCTGTACCGGCCATTGGTCGCCTCTCGCTCTCGACTCCGGCGATGACAACGCCTGCTGGCTTCCGTTCTCGCAGCTCTTGCAGATGAACTGCTCGTCCCAAAAGAAGTTCACCTTGTTGCGCGGCGTCACCTGGGCCGTGAGACGCAGGCCGAAGTTGTGGTTCTCGCGATCGATGATGGCCTGGTGATCGAAGTCCGGCTCGTACGTCCAGACGTTCGCGAGGCCCTCGTTCTTGTTGTAGAACATGTCGAACAACTGCGCCGTGCCCTGACGTCTCGTGGAGCCGAAGAACCACAAGCGATCCTGCTTGATCGGGCCTCCAACGGCGGCGCTCACGTCGTAGTTCGTGATCAGCGGCGTCGGCGCCACTGCGCCTGCTGCTTTGAGTTCGTCGGTGAGATTGGTGCCCTGAAGTGCTTCCGGTCCCCACCCTGCGTAGAAGCTGCCGGAGAAGGTGTTGCCTCCCGTACGAGGGACCATGTTCAACACCGGCCCGCCCGTTTCCGTTTCACCAAGGGCGCCGGCCACAGTGACGGAGATTTCCTGCGAGTTCCTCGAGTCCGAGAAGTAGTTCGACGAGCTTCCTTGCGGGACGGAGATCAGCAGGCCGTCGAGCAGTAACCGCCCTTCCTCGTTCGCTCGGCCAGCGAGAAGTGCGCCGTGGGCGCTGAACGTGCAGGCACATGGTCCGGTAGCGATGTCCTGCGAGCCGCCCACGATTCCAGGCGCCAGCGACAGGATCGACGAGTAACCACCTGCGGTCGGGAGCGAGGTGATCACGTCCCTCGCGACCACCGACTCGCGACGTGCCGTCTGCACGTCGACGATGGGCGATTCGCCCGTGACGGTGATGGTCTCTTCGAGCGTGCCGACACGAAGCTCGGCATTGATGGTGAAGGTGGCCGATCCGGAGACCTCGACCCCTTCCCGCCGCACGGTGCTGAACCCGGTCAGCGTGAACGAAACGGCATAGAGGCCGGGACGCAGGTTCTCGATTCGATACTGACCCGTCGCGTCGGTGACGGCGCTGCGGACCTTTTCAATCAGTTCAGGACTGGTGGCCTCGATCGTCACACCCGGTAGCACGGCGCCCGAGGTGTCCCGGACCGTGCCGGTGATAGAAGCTTGCGCCTGTGCATAGAGCGCCGATGGTGTGAGGAGCGCGGCACAACACAGCAGCGCCCTGACCCGCAGAGCTAAGGACATCGAATACCTCCGTTTGCGCGTAACCTTGACCTCGACCTTCGGAGGCCTCAATACCCAAAAACAAGTAGGACGATCATGCTGTTCACGGTTCAGTGTTCAACGAACACGAACGCTGAACCCTGAACGCTGAACTGCAGAGTTCGAGCTATTCGATATGGATGATTCCCCGTCGCAATGCCACGTTCACGGCGGCCGTGCGTTCGTTGACTCTGAGCTTGGCGAAGATGTTCTTCACGTGGACTGGAACGGTGTCCTCGCTGAGGCCGAGAATCGCGGCGATCTCCTTGTTCCGCTTTCCCTGTGACACGAGCTGCAGCACCTGAATCTCACGCGGCGTGAGCGTGGGCTGCGTGGCCCGCTTGTCGAGTTGTGCGCGGACGTCGGGGTCCATCGGGTGGCCGCCGGCATGGACGTCGCGGACGACCCGAATCAGGTCGTCGGACAGCGCATCCTTGAGTAGATAGGTCGTGGCGCCAGCGGACAGCGCGCGATGAATGTCCTCGTCCCCCTGGTACATCGTGAGCACGACGATGCGCGCCGTCGGGAACTCGCGCCGGATCTCCTTGATCGCGTCGATGCCGCTCGAGTCGCCGAGCCGCAGGTCCATCAGCGTGACATCCGGCTGATGACGCTTGAACTCGCTCACGGCTTCCTGCGCCGTGGCGGCCGTGGCGACAACGGTGATGTCGGGTTCGCGCGACAGAATGAGCGCGATGCCTTCCCGAACGATTCGATGGTCGTCGACGCAGAGAATCCGAACCGCAGTGCCGTTCGTCATATCGCCGCCGGGAGGCTGTTCCGCACAGCCCCGGATAACGGGATGACCGCTTCGATCGAGGTGCCCTGGCCGGTGGCGGTGGTGATCGTGAAGGTGCCGCCCAGTTCCTCGGCACGCTCCTTCATGGTGGTGAGCCCGTAGTGGTTGGTTTCGTGCACAGTGTTCCGGTCGCCTTCGATGCCGCAGCCGTCGTCGACGACACGCAACGTGACGGCGTCGGGAGTGAATGTGATCTCGAGATGAATGCGTCGCGCATGCGCGTGCCGCACGGCGTTCGTGATGGCCTCCTGGCCGATGCGAAGGAGCTGGTTGTCGATCTTCGGAGGTCGCGCGACGTCGTTGCCGTTGACCGCCGACGTGAAGCGCACCGGCTGATCCGCGATGAGTTCCCGGGCGAACGCTCGGAGTGCCGCCGCCAGGTCATGAGTCTCGAGCACGGGCGAACGCAGATCCCAGATCGACTGGCGCGCCTCGCGAATGTAGGCCTCGACCTGACGGCGAATGCGTGTGAGCTGTTCGCGCGCACTGACCGAGGACGGCCCGAGTGCGTTGGCGATGCCGTCGAACTGCAGGGCCACGCCGACCAGGCTTTGCAGCAGCGTGTCGTGAATCTCGCGGCTCAGTCGCGCGCGTTCGGCGAGGGCAAGTGAGAACTGGCGCTTCATCAACGCGAGTCGGAATTGCCAGGCCAATGCCGTGCACGCCACGATCAGGAGAGCGGCGAAGGCGTAGAACCAGCGCGTCTGATAGATGGCTGGCTGAATGGAGAACGCCCAGTCTGCCGCCGACGACGCCCACGTGCCGTCTTCGGTGTGCGCCTCGACCCTGAAGCGATAGTCGCGTGGCGAGAGGTTCGTGTAGAAGACCGATCGACGCGGGCCGGCGTCCACCCAGTCGGTGTCAAAGCCGTCGAGCCGGTAGCGGAAGCGAACGCTGTCGGATCCGGCGAGCGCCAGGACGGTGAAGCCGAGTTCGAGACGGCGCGTACCGGCGGGGAGTGAGTGTTCGTTCAGATCCAGCCGGCGATCGTTGGCGATCGCCTCTTCGATTCGAATCACCGGCGGCGTCGTTCGCGGCATCAGGTCGCCGGGATCGACCTCGGTGGCGCCGCCGCCGCGCACGAACCACAGCCTGCCATTGGCTTCACGCGCTGAATTGATGATGCCCAGCGGGGCTCCTGCGAGCCCGTCTTTCGGACTGTACATCTGATACGGCACCCGATGTGACGGGTTGGCCATGGCCTCGGTGATGTCGGGCAGCGACACACGCACCACTCCGCGATCGAGCGTGAGCCAGAGATCGCCGGCCAGGTCCTCGACGATCGACCACACACGATTGCCGGGAAGACCCTGAGCAGAACCGACCGAGGTGATGCGGCCGTCCACGAAGCGGCTCAGGCCCTCGCTGGTCCCGAGCCACAAGACATCTTCACCATCCTCGAACACGTCGTAGAGCGTCTGGCTGGCACGGCCGCTAAGGCCTTCAGCCGCACCAAGCACGCGGAACTTTCCATCAGCCTCGAGGACACCAATCTTCGTACCCGATCCAACCCACAGACGCTGGCGGCGATCGGCATGCGCGAACGTCACGCGCGTGAAGCCGGCTTCCGGCGGAAGCGTCAGCGGAACCGGCGCTCCGCCGGTCCATCGATATACCCACTGCCCATCGCCCAGCCACAGTCCATCGCCTTCGGTCTCTGAAATCGAGAGCACCAGCATCTCTGATTGCGCGCCGAGGTCCTGATGGACCACCTGATCGCCCACCAGGCGCCAGAGGCCATCTGCGGATCCAATCCACAACGTTCCACGCTTGTCGCGGAAGAAGGTTCGAATCTCGGGCGAGGCCGACCCGATGTGAACCTGCTGCCATCCCACCGGTGTCGGCTTCAGGTGGACGAGACCTCTGGTCGTGCCGGCAAGCACACCCTCGGGCTGCCAGGGCTGCACCGTCAAGACGAAGCCGACATCCTCGAGCGGTGTCAGCGCGCGCCTCGTCAATCGATGCAGGCCAACCGTGGTGCCCACCCAGACACTGCCGTCACGGTCCTCCATGATCGACAAGACGGAGTCGCTCGACAGACCGGTGCGCAGCGCAGCCCGCTCGATCGACACACTTGCACCGCTGTTGCGCACACGCCACAGGCCGTCGCCGAACGTGCCAACCCACAGTGCACCGAGGCGATCGTGGAGAAGGCGATAGCCGGCCGCTTCGAGGGAATGGCGCGGAGGGCGCGTGGCTCCGAGTTGACGAAAGCCGGCGGCGACGTCGGTCGTCCAGATCTGTCCGTTGAGATCTTCGCCGATCCCCCAGACGTGTTCGTCGGAGGCGAGACGGAATCGAGCCGTTCCCGGAATCTGTTCGAAGACACCCCAGCGCGTTCCGACCCAGAGGGTGCCTTTACCGTCTGCGAACAGGTGCCTGACCTGTCCCGCGCGCGACTTCCAGGGCAGGGCCACCTTCTGCCACGTAGTGCCGCTCCACTCGTAGAGATCCCAGTCGATGATCGCCCACAACGTACCGCGTCCATCTTCGACGAGTGCGGTAACCTCCTCGAGCCCTTCGAGCCCTGCGTCGTACGGCAGCAGCCTGCCGTTCTGGAGTCGCCCGACGCTTGCAGGGTTGGCCGAGCCGACCCACAATCCGCCGTCTCGTGCCCCGGTCAGTGTCTTGATGGATCCCCGAATCGGTGTGGTGCTGAGGGTGTCCCAGGCGACGAATCGCCAGCCATCGAATCGGAGCAGGCCGGCATCCGCTCCCAGCCACAAATAGCCATCGTCGGTCTGTGCGATGCCGTAGACGGAGCCGAGTGGTCGACCCGCGGCGTCGTTCCACGAGGTCAGCGCGTAGCCGGAGAGGATCCCATCCGCCGCGGCCGCCACAACCGGGGCCGTTGCGCCGACGAGCAAGCTCAACGCGAGCGCGAGTCGGACGACAATCACGAGGCGAACGATAGCAGAGATGCCGACATGCGTGTTTTCAGCTCAGCCGCTACCTATTTATGGGTATGCGCGAGCATGCGCGGTCACATCAGGGCTTCGGTTCACGCTCCCACGGCGAGCCCATCGATCACGCGGCCGAGATTCATCGGGCAGTCGCGCGCGCAGCGCCTTCGCGTGGCGGCTACCGGCGCTGCACAGGTTTTCGCGCCGTCGTCCGACGGCGGCGGCGTGACTTGGTCCGGTCCTTCCTCGGACGAGGCTGAATGCCAAATCTCTGATCGTTCCGCGCCATGGCGTGTGCGATGCGCTCCATCGTCGGCTCGAAGTCGTCTTGGCGCGAGTCGAGGTACAGCCACTTCTTGAGGATGCGGTGCGGCGCCACAAGTGGGAACTCGCCGATGATCGCGAGGTGATGGGCGCGGTCGGTGCAGATCAGGACGCCGTGCCACTTCCAGCGGCCGGTCTTGGTTGGTTCGACCAGGAGCATCATCAGACGGCCGAACAAGTAGGCCGCGAGTCCACCGAACATTCTCTTGGTGAAGAAGCTCGGATGGTTCTCGAAGACCTGAAAGATCCACTCGTTGTCGAAGGCTTTCATCACGGAATCACCGCGCGCCACCGACCGGGCGCCTACGGCTCGAACAGCTTCAGTTGACCGCGACGCGGCTTCGTCGCCGGCCGCTGGCGCTCGTCGAACACCGTGCGCCCACCGAGCGAGCGCGATATCCGGCGCTCGTGCGCGATCGTGGCCGCGACATTGGCCTCGGGGCGGCGACGATGTTCGATTGCGCGGACGAAGGTGTCGAGGCGCGACATCCCATCGAGCTTGTCGGAGTGCCCGAGCCTTGCCGCATCGAGCGCGCGTCGCAGCACCGCGATCGATTCGTCGTACACCTTCAGCGGCACCGGGAACGGATGGCCATCCTTTCCGCCATGGGCGAACGCAAAGCGTGCCGGATCTTCGAAGCGTGTCGGCGTGCCGTGCACGACTTCGGCGACGAGCGCCAGCGACTGCAATGTACGTGGGCCGAGTTGCTCGAGCAGGAGGAACGAGGCGAAGTCGCGCAGGTCGCGTTCGTGCGCGAGTGCCAGGACCGCACCGAGACGTTTCTCGTTCACGTCGTCGCGACGCACGTCATGATGGGCCGGCATGCGGAGACGCCGGACTTCCGAAAGTGTCCGCGATGGATCATCGCGCGCGATCGTGAGCAGCGCGTCCTGGGCCGGACGCGCGTGTCGATCGACGAGATTCATGATCGTGCCGGCATGCTGACCGACGATCGCCGCGTGGGGATCGGCCGTGAAATCACGGACGGTCGCCGAGTGCCAGTGATAGCGGCGAGCCAGGTGGCGGTCCTCATTCATCCCCTGCTGAACGATCGCCCACTCGCCGTCGGCAGTCAGCACGAACGAGTGCAGGTAGATCTGGAAGCCGTCGGCAACGGCGTTGTTGTCGATGCGCGCCGTCAACCGGCTGGTGCGGACGAGCGCGTCACCATCGAGGCTTGTACGCCGCGCGATCTCCTGGAGCTCGCGCGGCGTGTGACGCGACTGCCGGCCCCGGCCACCGCAGACGAACACGCCGAGCTCGTGCGCTCGTGGATTGAGACCTTTCTTCAGCGCGCCCATCACCGATGTGGTGATTCCCGAGGAATGCCAGTCCATTCCCATCACCGAGCCGAGCGCCTGGAACCAGAATGGATCGCTCAATCGTGCAAGCAACGCCGATCGGCCGTAGTGGTACAGCACGCTCTCGGCGATTGCCGTGCCGAGTGTGACCATGCGCACCGCGAGCCAGGGTGGAACGCGACCGCCATGCAGCGGGAGGTCGGCGACGCCTGAGCGCTTCACAGTGCGATCCTAACTCTCCACGTTGTTGGTTCGTTCGCGTGGCGTTCGAGATCGCTTGACATTGCCGTGCGCATACCGCACCTTGCGCGTCATGGCAAAAACCAGGCGCACACGCACATCGGGCAGGCGAACGCCTGCACGCCGACGCACCTCATCAATTGAGAAGAGAGACGGCACCACTCTTCCCGCGATCCGATCGCAAGGCTCGCGCCGAGGTGCGGCGGCCCAGACGCGAATCCTGGATGCGCGCCCCGATACGCTCGACTTCCGCGATCGCATGTTCGAGTCGACGCTGATCGAGGTGCAGACCGAGCGGCCACTCGATCAGTACCGCGAGACCAAAGTGCCGATTCTCGATCAGGGCACAGAAGGTGCCTGCACGGGCTTCGGCCTTGCCACGGTCGTGCATTACCTGCTGCGCACACGCGACACCATCCGTGACGACCTCGAAGTGAGTCCGCGCATGCTCTACAACATGGCGCGGCGTTACGACGAGTGGCCGGGTGAGAAGTACAGCGGCTCGAGCGCGCGCGGCGCGATGAAGGGCTGGCACAAACACGGGGTCTGCTCACGCAAGCACTGGGTATATGACCGCAAGCTCGAGGATCAGGACGCCAAACTCTATGGCAAGCGCTACGAAGAAGCGCTCCGTCGTCCGCTCGGCGCCTACTTCCGCGTCAATCACAGGGACCTCGTGGCAATGCATGCCGCGATGACCGAGGTGGGGATCCTCTACGCCACCTCGCAGGTACACGAAGGCTGGCAGAACGTTGGTACCGATGGTGTCATCGACTGGGAACCCGGAGCGCAGATCATCGGCGGCCATGCCTTCGCCATCGTGGCCTACGATCACCGCGGGTTCTGGATCCAGAACTCATGGGCGGATGACTGGGGCAAGGACGGATTCGCGCAGATCTCGTACGACGATTGGCTGGCCAACGGCAGCGACATCTGGGTTGCGCGTCTGGCCGCGCCTGTCGTTCTGCGCGAGCGTGAGTCGGTGTCGCGCTCCGTTGGTGTCGCGGCCCAGGGCTCTCGCAGCTACGTCTTCTGCGATCTGCGGCCCCACATCATCAGCCTGGGGAACAACGGCCAGTTCAAGACCGATGGCACGTATGGCACTTCGGAAGAGGATGTGAAGGAAATCTTCACGCACCTCTCGAGCCGGGTCGACGCGAGTGAATCGGTCCCAATCAAACATCTGCTGCTTTATGCGCATGGCGGGCTCACGGCCGAGGATGACGCCATCCAGAAAGTTGCCGACCTGCGTCCAGCGCTGCTCGAGGCCGGCGTCTTCCCGCTCTCGTTCATCTGGCGCACCGATCTCTGGACCACCATCACGAACATCCTTCAGGACGCACTCACCCGGCGTCGGCCGGAAGGCTTCCTCGACAACGCGAAAGACTTCATGCTGGACCGCCTCGACGATGGCATCGAGCCGATTGCGAGAGCGGCCGGGGGCCGTCGTGTGTGGGCGGAGATGCAACAGAACGCCATGCTCGCGAGCCAGAAGAACGGCGGTCTCCTGGTGGTGTTGAACGAGATCAAGAAGCTCACGCGCCGGCATTCAGGCCTGCGCGTGCATCTGGTGGGGCACAGTGCCGGTTCGATTCTTCTCGGGGGACTCGCGGGCGCGAATCAGGCGAGTGGCAGCCCCGTGCAGTTCGAGACCTGCACGATGTGGGCGCCGGCATGCACGACGGACTTCTATCGCGAACAGTATCTGCCCGCCATTCGAGGAGGCAGCATCAAGCAGTTTGCGATCTTCAATCTCACGGATCGCGCAGAGCAGGACGACAACTGCGTGAACATCTACAACAAGTCCCTGCTCTATCTCGTGTCGAATGCGTTCGAGAAGGCGCTGCGCAAACCCTGGTTCGGCAATTCGGACGGTGAGCCGCTGCTTGGAATGGAGAAGTTCGTCAACGCGCTGCCGGCGCGCGACCGGCCGAACGAGATGGTGCTGTCGCCGAACCACGCCCCCGAAGGCCGTCCTGGATCAGCGCGGTCGACGACGCACGGCGACTTCGACGATGACCCGGTGACATTGAAAGCCACGCTGGCGCGGGTCCTGGGTCAGTCCGCGCGCGGAGCAAGCTTCCCGCATCATCGTTCAGCGTTCTCGCAGCGCCGCCGGCGTGAGGTGATCATGCGGCAAGCGCGATCGGTTTGAAGAATGGAGTCCTGGGCGCGCCGAGCACGCCCAGGAAGAATCCAGGCAACCGCGATCGATTCAGCGGGGTATCGGGGGCGAGAAACAGGCCGGCTAGGCCGCGTTTCCGATGGCTGTCGTGCGAGCCCGCGCCGCACGGGTGCCCTGCGTTTCGAACTTTCCGCTCAGAGACGCGCCATCCTGCACGGCCAGACGTGCGCACGTCACGCTGCCTTCCACCGATCCGCCTTTGCGGATGTCGATCTTTTCCTTGGCGTTGATGCTGCCGATCACAGATCCGAAAATCGTGACGATCTTGGCCGTCACGTCCGCGAGGATCGTCGCGTTGGGTCCGACTGTCAGCACGTGGTCCGGCAGGTCGATGCGTCCCTCCAGCTGCCCGTCGATCGTCAGGTCCTCGGCGCCCGTGACCTCTCCCTTGACATAGAGCGATCGCCCAAATTGGGCGCGCATGTCGCTTCCATCGTTTGATCTGGTGTTGCCCGGTGCGCTCACCTCGGCTGGTTGAGCTGGCTTGAATTTGTTATCTCGGTCGTCTTGGCTCCACATGCGGAATTTCCCCCCGTTATTTTCTCGGCTCGGATGGGTCGAGAGGTTAGGGGTACATAGGGGTACAGACGGGTGCTGAAGCGCGGCCGTATTAAGATGACCACGATTCCTTTCACCAAAAAGGTGGCTCGATGACGGTGCGCGTATTGGTGTTCCTTCTTCTGTCCGCGACGATGCTTGCCCAGGAGCCGTCGCTTTTCGGGCCGCCTCCCAACAAAGAGGCGCCAGCGCCCAGAGTTTCCTTCGAGCGCATCCAGCAGGCCAGCAAGGAACCGCAGAATTGGCTGACGTACTCGGGTTCACTCTCGGCGCAGCGGCACAGCTTGCTGACCGAGATTCAACCGGGAAATGCGCGCGACCTCGAGTTGAAATGGGTCTTTCAGTCGCGCTCCCTCGATAGACATCAGGTCACGCCGCTCGTCGTCGATGGGACGATGTACACGATTCAAAGCCCGAATGACGTCGTGGCGTTGAATGCGGCGACAGGAAAGCAAATCTGGATCTACTCGTACATCCCAGATCCTGCGGCCAAGAATTGTTGTGGACGACTCTCTCGCGGCGTGGCTGTCGCGGGTGACACCGTCTTTCTGGCGGCGTTCGATGCACGAATGATCGCCATCGACGCCAGGACCGGACGGGAGTTGTGGAAGACGCCTCCGGTCGGCGATCCAAAGCAGGGCTATGCGTTTACGCACGCGCCGCTCATCGTGAAAGACAAAGTGATTGCGGGAACGGCGGGTGGAGAGTTCGGCGTTCGTGGTTTCATCGCGGCGTGGGACATCAAGACCGGTAAGGAAGTGTGGCGCTTCCACACGGTTCCGGGCCCGGGTGAGCCGGGAAATGAAACATGGGCCGGCGATTCCTGGATGCATGGCGGTGCGCCTATCTGGGTGACCGGGTCGTACGACCCCGACACGAATCTCACCTACTGGGGCACCGGTAACCCGGGGCCTGATTGGGATGGTGCCGGTCGCAGGGGCGACAACCTGTACAGCTGCTCGGTGATCGCGCTCGATCCCGACACTGGTGCGCTCAAGTGGCACTATCAGGCTTCTCCTCACAACGAGTTCGACTGGGACTCCACGCAGGTTCCAGTGCTTGCCGATCTCGAGTGGCAGGGAAAGCCACGCAAGGTGATGTTGTGGGCGAATCGCAACGGCATCTTCTACCTGCTCGATCGCACCAACGGCGAGTTCCTGAGAGGACAACCGTTCGTCAAGGTGAACTGGGTGGACGGTTTCGATCCGAAGGGGAGGCCGATTCCCGTTCCCGGCATGGTTCCCACCAAAGAAGGGACGCTGATCTATCCGGGTAATCAGGGCGGCACGAATTGGTATAACCCGTCTTACAGCCCTCGCACCGGTCTCTTCTACGTACCGACGTGGGAGAACACATCCACGACGTACGTGAAGGGTGACAATCCACCCGAGTTCCGGGAAGGGCAAGGCTTCACAGGGATCTTTCCCCGACCTGGCGCCTCGACCGACGATGTCCATAGCGCCATCCAGGCGATCGATCCGAAGACGGGTCAGAAGCGTTGGACCCACCGGCTGTCAGCTCCGATGACAGAGTCCGGCGTACTGACCACTGCGTCAGATGTTCTCTTCAGTGGAGGGCGTGACGGGGCATTCTTCGCGCTCGATGCGCGCAGCGGCCGGCTGCTGTGGCAGACGAATCTCGGCCCCTCCGTAGCCGCAGGACCGATGACGTTCGCCGTCAACGGCAAGCAGTACGTGAGCGTCATGGCCGGCAACTCGATGTTCACTTTCGGATTGAGAGAACGCTAGCGCATGGCCACGATCGAAAAGTTCGGCGCACCGGGTCTGTTCGAACCGGCGACCTACAGCCAGGGCATCAGGGTCACCCAGGCCCAGACCATTCTTTTTCTGTCGGGCCAGGTGGCTTACACCGCTGACGGCGGCGTCGACTGCCGTGGCGACTTCAAAGGCCAGG
Source organism: Acidobacteriota bacterium (assembly GCA_032156805.1). GTDB lineage: Bacteria > Acidobacteriota > Vicinamibacteria > Vicinamibacterales > UBA2999 > Gp6-AA40. The sequence continues at coordinate 38,512 of JALDXQ010000002.1, read as the reverse complement.
CGCGCGGCGCCTACGCAGCGATCAAGGCTCTCGTGGAATCGCAGGGTGGAACGATGGCAAATGTCATCAAGATCACGACGTATCTGACTGACATGCGCTACCGGCTCGACCTCGCGCCGATTCGCGAGGAGTTCTTTGGAAAGAAGGGACCGGCCTCGACGCTCGTTGAGATCTCGAGCCTGGCCCACCCCGACTGGATGATCGAGATCGAGGCGATCGCCGTCATCTGAGACTCTTACCGATTCTGCACGCAACTTGCAGCTGAGCTTGCTGCTGTCGAGCTTGTTTCGAAGGTCTTCCGTACTAATATTGCGTTCACCCAAAAACGCCTCAGCATCGATATACATCTCGGTTTCTGCATGCCGAACACAGACCTCGAGAGCGCGGTCACCCGACAGTCGTGGGAGTGGCTCGCCGATCTCGCCCCCAGACTCGACATTCTCGTCGAGATGATAGATGTCGATGGAACCCCTGTATTTCCAACGGGATCCTCACACGACGCGGCCACGCTCCGGATGATGGTCACGGCCGGTGAAGCGACAATCCGGGCGGCGGCGTCGGATGTGCGCGGCTCGAACAAGCGAGTCTTCATTTCGGTCGACAGCGTTCAGGCGCTTTGTTGCGGACTGTCGACAGGGAGCGTGCTGTTGCTGGCGCGCAACCTGACCGGTGCCGAGTCGGTCGCTGACTGCCGCCAGGATCTGGAATCAATCGGCAACTGGCTCACGGGTGCCGTTGAGGCGACTCTCACTCAGACGACTGCCATCAGCGTCGAGCCGTATCGAATCATCTCGTTCCGGAGGATTCTGCGCGAGGCGACGTCTGGTGGTTCGATTCGCAAGGTCGTTGGTGCCTTCGTCGAGGCGCTGAGCGTCTGGGACGACGTCCTCGTCCGCTGTTACATCGCTGGTGCAAACGGCCGGTTGGTCGAATATGTAGCGCCGCTGGAATCGTCGCCATCCTCTTCCAACGAGCCGGACGAATCTGTGATTCCCCAGCACGGGCGCATGATCCGTTTGTCTCGTCCCGAGGTCGATCGCCTCGGCCTGGTGGCCGAACCTGGCGACACGATCATCTACCGGATGCTCGTGGGCGACATCCCGTGGCTGCTCGTGTTCTCGGGCATGATCGACGACCGCGAACAGGTCCGGCTTCGGCTGTACTCGGACATCCTGCGCGAGTCGCTGAGCAACGTCGTGATGGTCACCACGAGCCGTCTGGTTGCGGAGGTCTCGAGGTCCAGGCGTGCGACCAACGAGTCTCCCGAGTCCGAGGCGCTGACAGTCCTGGAGCAGCTGACGAGCGCGATGAGCGCCCCGCGTGGAGCGCTGGCTCTGACGATGGCGAGCGGAAAGCAGGCGCTGGCAGTGGGCGACACCCAGCTGCTATCGCTCGAAACGTTGCGGCGCGATCAGATGATGGTCAAGTCCTCTGACTCTGGCAGCGTGCTGACCGTTGCGTTCGAGCGAGAGCAGGTCCCGTTTACCGCGTTCGAGCGCGAGATTGCGCTGGCGGGCGTGTCGGTCGTCCATCGCTGGATGCAGGCCGCGCATCAGCGACCAACGGACATCGAGCGTCGTCAACGCGTTCGCGCGGTTGATGCCGTGTTCGATCAACTGGCCGTCGATGCCATTGCCACCGGCCGCCAGGCTTCGGTCATCGTCGTATCAGTTGACGAAGCAAGAGTGCGTCCCGGCCTGTTGCCCGGGTGGGTCGGCAGGATCAGAGCGCAGCTCCGTGCCGGAGATTACGCCGGCATGTTGAGTGAGAAGGAGATCGCCGTTCTTCTGTGCGGTGCATCGGCGGAACATGCGGCGGCGGTATCGGCACGACTCACGAAAATGTTCCGCACCGAGGATGCGACCGGCGCCTTGCTCCACTGCGCGATCGGCACGACCACTCGCACGCCGGATGCGCCGTACCAGGGGTCGATCGTCGGTGCGGCGCGCGCCCTGGCGATGCGGCACTAACTCTTCACTTCAACTCAGGCATTGGTTCGTGCACAATGTGGTCGCCCCACAACGGGGCCGCTTGTGGAAGCGGCCTGATCGCCTCGCTGGCGCCTGACTATGGCCCGAGATCTGATCGTCGACCAGTTTGCCCCGATGGTCGAAAGTGGCACTCGCCTGACCACGTGGTACGCACAAGGCCACGCGGATGGCTTTGGCGATCGTCTCCTGATGTTCGACAACACGAGTGCGCCCTCGTGGGAGATCCTCCGGCTCAAGCCGGCCCTTGCCAGAGAGCCGAGGTTCGAGATGGCGTTGCGCCAGCGGATCGAACTCCTCGGCTCGTTTCAACATCCTGCTTTTCCGCTCGTGCGCTCGATCAAAGAGCTCGGGCAGGAGCACGGCCTCGCTGTCGTCTCGACCTATGTGTCCGGCGTTCGCCTCTCGGATGCACTGAAAAAGCCACGGAGCGCCGACTTCGCGGAGCAGGTGATTCGACAACTGATGCCGGCACTCCACGCTCTTCACGCGCATGCACCGTGCATCGCCCATGGAGCCGTGACACTCGAGCGCGTCGTCTTGACGGCCGAAGGCCGGCTGATGATGCGCGAGCACCTGTTGGAATCGGCCGTCGCGAGCTTGCGACTGCCTGCGGCGCAACTCTGGGCTGAATTCGGCATCCCGACCCCGCCTTCTCGCGGGGATGCGCCGGTGCTCGACGGGCGGAGCGATGTGTATCAACTCGCGCTCGTTGCCCTCTCGCTGGTCGCTGGACGCCGGTTGACGCCCGACGACTATCCCGACGGCGTGCGAGAACTGCTCGCAACGATCGTGCGGTTCGAGTTCCTGCGGCACTGGCTGGAGCGCGCGTTGCAGCTCACCGACCGGGCGTTTGAATCCGCGCAGCACGCCCATGAGGCGCTTGGCGAGTTACACCGTGAACCGCGGCGTAACGAGGACGGACTCGAAGCGACGCTACGACAGGCGCCATCGCCAGCCGTCACGCAGGAAGTCGTCCGGCCAGCGCTCCCGGCCGCTCCCATCGCGAGCCAGGAACCGAGTCTGGCCGCGGAGAGCGCCCCGGTCGTCACGGCCAGGCGGCCGGTCGCACGCGCACTGCGGTGGGTGGCGGTTGCCGCCGGCGTGTTGGCGCTGGGCGAGGCGGCCTTCATCGGCTGGCTGCTCTATCTCGAATCGAACGCTCAACCTGCGGCCCCCCCGGCGAGCACAATCCAGCCGGCGCCGCCACCCTCGAAGGTCGATACGAACGACGCACGGGGTCCAGTCATTGAACTTCCCGCGGACGCAGAGCCCGAAGCGCCCGGCCTCCGAGTGCTGCCGGCGGTTGCTGCGGTGAGCGCGGATCCCGTCGTGCGCGATGTCCGTGTCCCGCCCGCTGGTAACCCGCTGTCGGCGCCGGCCCCGCCGCGGACCGGCGGATTCCGGGTGTCTGCGCCGATTGAGCTCCACGTTCTCGATGGTGAACGTGTCCTCGGGTCCAGCGGAGACGGTCCCATCATCACGCGGGCTGGCCGCCGTCAGTTGGAGTTCGTGAACAGCGTGATCGGCTATCGCGTTCGACGCGAGGTCGATATCAAACCGGGACAGATCGCATCTGTGTCGATTGCGATCCCGAATGGGAGGCTGAACGTCAATGCGACGCCATGGGCCGCGGTGTGGATTGATGGCACTGCCTATGGAGAGACGCCGCTCGGGAATCTGTCAATTTCTCCGGGCGAACACGAGATCGTGTTCCGTCATCCGCAACTGGGTGAACGGCGAGAACGGATCATCGTCCGACCCGACGTTCCTGGACGGGTCACCGTGAACATGCAGCGATGATCCCGGACCGAGGCTAGGGTGATCGTGGTTCGAGGCTGGGAAAGCGCGCGAGCAAGGTCCGCCCGGAAGGTGTCGACCTGCCCCCACTCGGTTCGATTGTCACGGCAGCACCGACGACAGCCCCCTGTATTCGTGGCGGGGCATCGACGACGAGCGTTGCGCGCCCGGCGTCGTCAGGTACGAAGAGCCCGGCACCCACTGACTGCGCTTTGGTCACCAGCCAGAGCTGATATGTGCTTTCAGGTGGAGCAGCCGGCAGCCGCGAGCCGCTCAGAACCAGGCCGCGCGTTCGGCTCCATAGCAGTTGCGCCGACGGGCCGACCGTTTCACTGGTCAGGTTGAACCGAATAAGGTCGGGAGCCGTCAGGATCACGCCAACCGTTTCGGCACGTTGCGCGAGTTGACGTGCTTCGGCAATCTGGCGATCGGCGTCCTCGCGCGCGGCTGTCACCTCGCGATTGGCCAAGCGTGTCGTTTCAACGACCTGTTGCTCCGCGACGGCCACACGGGCGGATGCTTCGTTCAGCCGTGCTTCGATACGTCTGACCACGACAACCGTGAGCAGGATGACGGCAGCCGCGGCTACCGCACCCGAAACGAACCACCAGCGCGACGGCGCCCGGCGAGGGGTGCTCGCCTCCGGAAGTCCGTCTTCGCCGGATCGCAGCAGATGAACGCGACGGGAAGGCGGGTGTGCGATCTCGGCTGGCAATGCCGGAGCGTCAGCCGTGCCGTTTTCGCCGTTGGAGGCTCGTCTCAGTTCGTCGTGAAGATGAACGACCCGTTCGAGGGGCCAGCCGGCAGCGGAGCCCTGAGCCGTCGCAGGGGGCGCTGCGCCAATGCGCAGATCGGTGATGAGCGTCTGGAGGCTGCGCGACAGGTCGCCGAGACTTTCGGCTTGTGCCTGAAGCTGTTTCAGCGGCTCTTCGTGAAACTGCTTCAATGCCTGCGTTTCCCGGGCGACCGCTTCTTCGAGCGCGCGGAAGCGCTCGTCGAGATCGATCGCGTCCGGCGGATGCTTCTGACCTTGAGCCTCGCGCCACTGATGAAGGGCGAGACTGAAACGATCCAGTTGCGCCTCGAAGCGAGACAGACGTTGTTCCAGTCCTGGATCGTTCTGATGCATCGAGTTGTTCAAATGGGAGGGCTCTGCTGGATGATACACAAAAACGATCGCGTGGTGACATGACATCACCACGCGATCGTCACGATCATGATTTTTTCTGTGCGCCTGTGATCGTGATGTGACGTCAGAAGTACGTTTTCAAGCCGACGGTCAACCCGGTTCCGGAGGTTTGGTCGCCACGCGCGTCCTCGAGGGCGTGATAACGGACACTGATACGCGGGGTGATGTAGTACTCGTAGTTGCCGTTGAACCGCACTGAGATCAATTACCCGGACCCGTCGTCAGAATGTCAACGAACCGCTGAACTGGACCATGCGCCCATCCTGCAGTAAAGACGGCTGCATCCATAAGGGCCCGTAGTTGCCGTTCAGCACCGAGCTGGCGCTGCCATTGAACACGTTGTAGATGTTGAAGTTCGCCTGAAGCCGCATGCGCTGGGTCACGGCGATGCGCTTTGCGATGCGCAGATCGAGTCGCGTCAGCCGATCGTCGTACATCGACTGAGGCGCGATCAGCGGAACCGTCGCGGTCGCCGTGCACACGGCCGCGCCCCTGCACGCCGCCAGGTCGCGACCGAGCGACGGGCGAATCTGCGCGTTGCTGGCCGCGTAGTTGGCGGTGATGGTCGGCCCCGAGATGTTCTGAAAGACCGCGCTCACCAGGACGTCCCATGGCAGCGGGTAGGTCAGGAACCCTTTCAACTGCGTCTGTCCGCGGAAGGGCGTAACAATCCGGCAGATGTTTTGCCCGTCGATCGTCGTCCCGGTGAACGGCGTTGGTGCGGCGAGGACTCCAGCACCGCCGGGGGCGATATTGCCGGGCAGGGACGTCGCGACTGCGCCAGGCGAGTCCACGTTGAAGCAGGCATCGTTGACGCTGCGGCCCGTGTCCACGCCACCGCCGAGCAACACGTCGGCGCTCAATCGCGCAGTCACCGTGACATTGAAGAAGTCGTTGACGCGCTTGATTTCGCCGAAATTTTCATCCTGCTGGATCACGCTGTTCACCTGGCCGAACCTCGCAGGTGCGACGTCGTACAGCCCGCAGACCTCGTATCCCCCGCCGTTGGGAAGACGCGAGTCGAGGGGAGCGGTGATGCAGAACGGGCTGAAGTCGGCCGGCGTTACCAGGACGTTGTCGGTGACCAGGTGGTTACCGAACCAGTTGCGATAGTAGCCAGCCGTCATCGACACGCCTGGCCGCAGCTCGTGCTGCACTTCGGTCGTGAAGTCCCAGTTGTAGCTGCGCGCGCCGTATCCGAGAAGCGCATCGTCGGCGTAGCGTGTCGTGACGTTGAGGCCCCCGAAATTCTGATTCGCCATCGCTCCGCATTCGCCATTCTGGGCGCGGTTGGCCAGGTCGCAGTCGGGGACGTAGTTGCCTCGGCGCGGGTCGCCCACTGGATAGGTGTTGTCATTCCAGTTGCGTGCGACCGAGTTGATCGATGTCTGGATCGGGTTGTTGGCCTGTGTGATCCCGATGGCCGTCTTGCCGACGTAGCGGCCGAGCGCCACCTTCACGGCAGTGCGGCCGTTCCCGAAGACGTCGTACGCGGCGCCGAAACGCGGATCGACGTCCTTCCAGAGCGGCACGTTCTTGACCTCGTCGAAGGTGCGCTCGGGCACCCACCCGTTTGGCGTTGCATCCACGTGCTGCGGCGGGACGTAGCCGTTGAAGTACTCGAACCGGACCCCGTAGGTGAGCGTCAGCTTTCGCAGCGACCACTGATCCTGCACGAAGAACCCGAAGTCCTTGTTCTGCGCCTCGAGCCCGTACGGGGTGGCCCACTGAGTCAGGCTGACAGGCACCTGGTTGTTGAAGGCGTATTCCACGTTGTGCGTGCCGTTCTCCTGCTCGAGCTCCAGGTAGCTTTCCTCGAACTGGAAGCCGGCCTTGATGTTGTGGCCGCCGCTGACATACGAGGCGGAGAAGCGCTGGCTGAAGCGCGGCACGTGCTGTTGCGTGTTGTAGAGCGGACCGGCCGTGGGTGTCCCCGAGTTGTATCGCATGCCAGTGGACTGCTCCACGATCGACACATCGTCGCGGGTGACCTCCGGCTGGCGGTACGTCGGCCAGCTGCCATCGGCACGTCCAAAGCCGGCTTCGAGCAGGAGCTTGTTCGTGATCGGATTGTTCCAGGTGGCCTGATAAAGCCCGGCCGGCTTCAGCTTGTAGCTGAAGAACGCCTCTGGTGCATTCAACGAGCCGCTCGCAGTGAGGGCCGGGCAGTGGCAGTCGCGTTGCGGGTCGGCAAAGAAGTTGAACTTGTTCTTCTCGGTGGCCCGCCAGGTCACGCGAATGGCTTTGGACTCGTACCACTCCTTGGCGAAGGCTGGACGCGAGAGGTCCGCGGTATAGAACGGCGTGTGTTGCGTGGCGTTGTAGAACTTGTTGGCCGCCTGCCGGTTGTTACCCCACTCGCGAAACGAGCCGTAGAACCAGACCCTGTCCCTCTTGATCGGGCCACCCAGCGTAAAGCCGGCGTCGTAGATATAGTTGAGGCGATTCACGCTCTTGAGGCCGCGCGCGATTAACTCGTCGCTCAGGTTGTCGCTCATCAGGTTGTCGTTCGAGTACAAGCCGGTGATGCTGCCCGAGAACGTGTTGCCCCCCTCCTTGGGAATCATGTTCACGATGGCGCCATCAGCGTTGCCGTCGGCACTGATGCCGGTCGTGTACATCACCAGTTCCTGCACGGTTTCGGCGTTGGCGTTGTATCCCTGGTTGCCAGACGCGTGCTGAATGCCCATGCCGTCGAACTGGACGTTGGTGGCGCCTTTGCCGTGAAAGGTGCCGCCGATCTGACCGCTGTAGGCACCCGTGACATCGAATCCCTCGTTGCCACGGAAGCCGGGAGTCAGCGTCACGAGGTTGTTCAGGTTCTTCACGCTGCTCGGCAGGACGTTGAGGAGGTCGTCCGTCACGGTTATCTGCTTGCGCGCGTTGCGCGTGTCCACGAGCGGCGACTCGCCGGTCACCGTGATCGTCTCGGTCAGCGCGCCGACCTGCATGTCGGCGTTCACGGTCGCTGTAAATCCGGATGTGAGCTCGATGCCATCGCGCCGGAACACGTTGAAGCCAGCGAGCGAGAACGTAACCAGATACACGCCGGGACGCAGGTCGATGATGTTGTAGCGACCTTCGCTGTCAGTGACGACGCTGCGCGTCTTCTCGATGAGGGCCGGACTGGAGGCTTCAACGGTCACGCCGGGCAGGACCGCACCCGACGTGTCTCTCACGACGCCAGCAATTCCGCTGGCCGATACCTGCTGTGCCGAGGCGACAGCGGGCAACAGCGCGTACAGGATCATCCACACGCCCAAACCTGCGATGGCTCGAACCATTGGCTCCTCCTTCTGCCCAGTCTTCTGGCCGCCGGGTTGCCGAATGCTGCGATCTGCTAATGCCGTGGGGACGTTAATGACGAGGGGAACGGGCCGATTGCACGCAGTGGATACCGCGCGATCGACCCCTTGTCAAGGAAGGAATCTCGCGAGCTCGACCGTCAGGCGGCCGATGGCTTGATCAGGACTTTCCACGCATTGAGTTTCCCGACGTCCTGAGCCGCGCGGTCGACGACGTTCAACTGCCACGTGCCGGCGGCAGGTTGACCGGCCAGTGCCGCCAGTGGCGGCGCGTTGACCGAGGTGAAGGTGCGAACCACGTTGTCGGCGGAGCCACCGGTCCCATCGTGCAGGATCGCTTCAGTGCCAGATGGCGCCCGCACACTGACGCGAAGATCGCCAATCCAGGTATGGGAGATATCAACCGATACTTCGACGCTGCCGATCGTCGCCGCGCTCGTTGTCATGAGCGACCGAACGATGCCGCCGCTCGGCGCATCCGGGATCTTCGTGCCTGGCGACTCCTTCAGCTCAATGGGCGGCACTGCCGCGACGGCGGTCCCGAACTCGAGCGACCACTGGTTCAAGCGTCCGGTGTCGCCCGGCGCCAGATCCCGTACCATCAGCGTCCAGGTGCCCTGCGCGTTGCGGCCGCGCAGCGTCGAGAGTGCCGGGAGCGACGTCTCGTCGTAGAGCTGCTTCAGGTCGGTGGCGTTGCCGCCGCGACCTTTCGGGTGCAGCTCGATCACCGTTCCCCATGGTGTGGTCAGTGTGGCGTTGAGGTCGCCGCAATACGTGTGCGAGATGTCCACGCCAACCCCGATGCTGGAGATGGTCACCGCTTCGGAGATATCGATCGCGTCGGTGATACCCAGCTGGTTGTTCTCGGGGATCGCGCGATTCGGCGTTGACACCCGCTTGAGCGTCTGAGGCGGCGTCAGCGCATCCGAAAGCAGGCACCGGAAGCTGATCGACGAACCCGGTGCCGAGACCTGGTCGATCGTCAGGTTCGATGACGTGCCGTTCCACCATTTGCTGTCGGGCACGGTGTTGTCTGCAAAGCGGGCCGCGGATCCCGCGAAAAGGTCACCGGCGTCGCCGTACTGATTTCGCTGGCGCTCCAGCTGGAATAGTCCGTCCGCCTGTTCGAGCGACAACTCGTAATGACTGCCGAGGGTCATGTGCTCGTGGCTGTTGTCGCCGTCCTCATCGACGTGCCAGATGGCAAGCCCCTCGTCGGGCAGGGCGGTGTCGCGGCCGGCCCTGCTGCGATTCTCGATGAGGAAGTACTCGCGGCCGCTCCGGGAATAGATGGCAAAGTCGTTCGTTCCAGCGTCGAGGGTGATCTGGCGGCCATGGCTGATCGGGGTCACATTCCGGGCCCAGCCGGACAGACGCTTGAGATATGCGCTGACGGCAATCGGGTTCTTCTCGCTGACGTTGTTTCCCGCACACATCAGGCAATAGCCGCCTACGCCGCTCGATTCGTAGCCGTAGTCGTAGAGATCCGGGTAATCACACAGCATGTGACCGTTCTCGTGGCAGAACGTTCCCAGCTCGAGCTCCGATCCGATGGCGGTGAACTGGTAGTCGAACGCCGTCATGCCAGGACGCAGCCGGACTGCACTTCCCAGGTGATGGGCATGCGGCCACAGCCCCTCCGCCCAGTTATTCGTGACCGGCCCCGCGTAGTAGACGTTCATCGCGTAGACGAATCCCTGGTTGTCGACGGTCAGCGGCGAGAAGTCAAACCCCTGAGCCTTGTGGAAGGCCAGCGCCTCGTTGATCAGTTCGTACGCGCGCTGGGGCTGAGGAATCGTGCGGTCGGTGTAGTACGTCTTGGGATGCTGCGCTCGATAGTAGGGGGCAACGATGTTGGTGTAGCGGCAGCGGCCGATCGAGTTCTCGAGGAAGAAGTCGAAGACCGACCCATGATTGCCAAAGCCGGAGTATCCGGGCTCATTGCAGAAGCGCTCGACCTCCTCGCGGGCGATCGCCTCCGGCGTGTCACTGAAGTCGATCAGGAGACAGAGTCCCTTGAAATCACCGACCGTCTGCCGCTGGGGCGGCGCCAGCATCGGGCCGCCAGCCGCCGCGACGGCTCGAATCGCCCGCAGTTCCTCGCGCCGTTCGCGACGACGCTGGTCGCATCGGCGCCCCGACGCGCGCCGCGCGGATTCGCGTGCGGCGGCCATGGCGCTCTCGCGGCGCACCCGCAGCCCGCGGGGAACGCCGGCTCGCAGACCATCGAGGCGATCTCCCACTGTCGGCGCCGGTTCGAGTGCGTTTCCATCCGGAGCCAGGCGAGCCACTTCCCAGTAACCGGTGGCGGGGTTCCTGGTAACGGTATAACCGTCCATCGTCTCAAACACCGCGTAGTACTGGTCGCCCCACCCGCGCAGCTGGATTGGCGTTCCGTCTGGTTGGGTGAACGTGAAGACCTGCCCACTGAAACGTGCTGCCATTGAACGTCGCTCCTGTGCGACGGACGTCGGGTGGCCGCCTGGCTCCGTCGCGCCGCAACGGTGATAACGCTGTCGAAGCCCAGAGGGAACACCTGCCCATGCGAAAAGGCCAATGATGAGATTGTGAGAGGTTGAGAGACGCGATCAGAGTCAGGAACGATGCGTCGAGATGAAACCCGCGGAGAAATACTTGCGGCCGCACGTTGCACTTGCTACTCTGACGAAATTCGTGGCTCTTCCCGCACGGGGGCACCTCGTCCCGCTCGAGGTTGTGCGGCACCCATCTCACACCGGCCACGAACCCACGGCTGCCTTCAAGACTCCCCGTATTGAAACGACTTTTGCCGGTCGTGTGCTCGGCCGGCGGGGTGCGCAATGAATTCAACGTTCGGAACAAAGCTTCGGCTGCAGCGCGAGGAACAACAAGTCTCGCTGGCGGCGATAGCGGAGCAAACCAAGATCAAGTTGTCACTGCTCGAAGGGCTGGAGCGTGACGATCTCTCTCGCTGGCCGACAGGGATCTTCCGTCGGTCATATTTCCGGGCGTACGCACGCGCGATCGGGCTCGAACCCGATCGCATGATCGGCGAGTTTCAGGCGCGTTATCCTGATCCGGACGACCCCGAGAACATCACGCAGGTCATTGCGGAGACGCGCCAACTCAATGGCCACTCGAAGCGGCCCCCGACCAGGCTTCGTTGCCTCATCGACTCGGCGGTGAACGCGTTACCAGCGCTTCACCTTCAGTCGAGTTTCAAACCGGAATCCGGGACCCAACGGCCAGGCAGGCCGCTCGCTCCCCAGTCTTTCCCGGACATGTCGCCACTGCCGGAACCTCCAGCCCCTGAGCACGCGTCGACCGACAGCGACACCCGTGAGACGACAGGAGTGGATTTCGCCATGGTCGCCGATCTCTGTACGAGGCTGGCGCGAGCAATTGAGGTCTACGAGGTGAGGCCGGTGCTCGAAGACGCGGCCGGCGTTCTCCATGCCTTCGGGCTGACGCTGTGGGTGCGGCGGGATCAGTTCGGTAGTGAATTGATGCCGGTGTTCGCTCACGGCTACTCGACCGAGTTGACCGCCCAACTCGGTCCGGTTTCCAGGGACTCCGATAACGCCGTTGCCCAGGCATTCAGGACTGCCGAAGCGGGTGTGGTTGATGGTGGCGATGTCGCGACGGGCGCCGTTGTGATCCCGTTGCTGACGGCCGGCGGCTGCGCGGGTGTGCTCGCGCTCGAACTCCAGCATGGCGGTGAACGCCTCGAGTGCGTGCGCATCGCGGCCACCATTCTGGCTGCGCAGTTGTCGACCCTGATCGGCGTACCTGCGCTCGCTGAGGCGGTCGGGGCCTAGGCATAGAACGGTCCCTGGTTCCTGGTCTCCTGGTTGCAGCAACCAGGCGCGATTACCGATTCACGGAATCGCGATGGTCTCGTCTGCAGCGATTTTCCTGCTGATTCTCACGACACCGTCGGCCCCGGCAGCTTCTGTCGGAGCGCCCAGTGTCGCTCGCCCGGCCACGCCGGGTCGGGTGGACGTTCGTCTGCTCGACCTGGCGGCCATTCGTCGCGTGGTCACGTCACTGATCCGCACAACGTCGACCATGACCGAGGGGGAGAGGGTGGCCGCCTGGGCTGACGTCTCGTTGGTCGCGCAGGCCGTGATCGGCGACACGCGCGTGGGTCCGTTCGAGCTCGCCGAGATCACTCAGGCAGTGGTGAGCGGAGGCGGTCCGCGCGTGAGTGCGATGCCCGGTGTCGCCATGCGCGACGAGGCGGCCTATCAGCTTTTGGCACTTGGGTACTCCGCCCGCGAAACCGCCGATGTCGTCGGCGGGCGCATCAGCCAGCAGGCGCTCGACACTGCACGGCAGATGCTGGCCCTTGGTCGATCGAGGGACATGGCAGCCAACTACCTCGATGGCCAGTACAAGCGCGTCGTCGCCCTTCGAACTGCGGTGACGAGGCCACCCGTGCGACGCAGCGTCATGCCGACGGCCTTCGATGCCCTCATCGAGAAGTACGCCGCTCTTCACCAGGTGGAAGCGGTGGTGGTTCGCGCGATCATCCAGACCGAGTCCGCATTCAATCCGCTCGCGCTTTCACGGAAGGGCGCCATTGGCTTGATGCAGCTGATGCCGATGACGGCGCGCGAGCTTGGAGTCGATCCGTTCGTGCCTGAGCAGAATATCGAGGGTGGCGTCCGCTACTTCTCCCAGTTGCTCAAGATGTTCGGCGGGCTCGAACTCGCTCTCGTGGCCTACAACGGCGGACCCGGATACGCGCAGCGCTACGCGCGGGGACAGGTGGCGCTGTACGGCGAGACCCGCGACTACGTGCAGAAAGTGATCGCGCGGCTCAACGCACTGCGCTGAACGAGGTCGTCCCGCCCCCTCGACCCGTTCACATCGCCGCGTCGCCAGTTCGGTGGCCCCGCCCACGGCCAGACGTGGCAAGTCGACTCTCATCGCGGGTCGGCCAGGTGTCTATCCTCCCAAAATGCCCGCAATTCAGGCCGGTTTTTCAGATGAGCCTGTGTCGTCGAACCGGCACCGGCCTTTGCAGTCTCATCGATCACTCGCTTCATCGTGAGACCAAGGAGCTACTTCTCAGGAGAGACACATGAGACGCCTGATAATGATGATGGTGCTGTCGTCCACACTGGCAGCCGTCCCTGCGTGGGCGCAGGGAGACTCAGACTCAGGGACTCGAACCGAGCGTCCGGCGACTGCTTCCTACTGGGGAGACACGGGGCTGTGGTTCATTCCCACGGCCGAAACCGTCAGGTCCGGCGGGTGGTCGTTGAGCCTCTATCGTACTGAGTTCGACTTCAAGCAGGGCTTCTCTGACGTTTCAGATTGGCCTTTGACCGCATCCGTTGGCGCTGGCCCACGGACTGAGATCTTCGGGGCTTTGCGTGTCGTGACCCGCATCGACCGCGACCTGCGACCGCTCTTCACGCCGGGCAGCGTCGAAGAAGGCGGACTGATCAACGACCGCCCGTTCGTCAACGAGACGTGGACGGGCAACGACCTGGGCGACCTGTTCCTGGGTGGCAAATTCAACGTGCTCACCGAGCATCGACAACAACCGTTCGCGATGGCCCTGCGCGGCACCGTGAAGCTGCCGACGGCCGATCAAGAGTCGGGCGCGGGAACAGGCGAGTGGGACTACTTTGTTGACGCGGTCGTCAGCAAGGAGATCAGTCAGCGTGTCGAGGTGAGCGGCTTTGGTGGCTACGCGTGGCGTGGTGATCCGTCGGGCATAAGCCTCTCGGACGGTTTTCGCTGGGGACTCGGTGCCGCATTCGGCGCGCGGTCGAACCTGCGGCTCACGACCGAAGTGTTCGGCGAACTGGCAGCCAACGAAGCGGTCATCAGTGCACCGGGCCTCGTGACCGGAACCGATGGATCGCTTTCCCCGGTCCTTTCGGATGTGGACACCGGCGTGACCACAGCGCTCGGTCTGACGTGGCAGCACCGGAGCGGTGTGTCGCTCGGCGCGGGTGTGACGTATCAATTCGGACTGGATGAAAGCGAGATCCCAGGCGATAGCGACAGCGGACGCGCGTGGGGTATGCAGTTCCGAATTGGATTCCACAACGGTGTCCGGATGTACGTGCCGCCAGCGCCGCCCCGCATTGCCGAGGCCGCGCCTGCACCGCCGGCTCCTGCGGCGCCAGCGCCCGCCCCGCCCGCGAAGCCCGCCGCACCGCCGCCTCCTCCTCCTGCGGCGGCGGCAGCTCCGAAGCCTGAACCTGCACCCGCGGTGGCGAAAGCGCTGACTCTCGAAGAAGTGCACTTCGACTTCGACATGGACGCGCTGCGCCCGGATGCCATCGCGGTTCTCGACCGCATGGTGGACGGACTCAAGCAGAACCCCGGCACTCGCGTGCGCATCGAGGGTCACGCGAGCTTCGAGGGAACGTCTGAATACAACCTGACGCTCGGCGAGCGCCGCGCGCAGAGGGTTCGCCAGTACCTCGAGAGCCGCGGCATTTCCACGACGACGCTCTCCACGCTGAGCAAGGGAGAGGAGAGCCCGAAGTACGACAACTCGAAGGAGGAAGGGCGCGCCCTGAATCGTCGCGCCGAGTTCGTCATCGACAAATAGACGTCAGAGACCGAATTGTCGGAGATGATGATCCACGTGGAGGTACGCCCACCGCATCCACGCGGCTTCTGACATCCTCCCGAAGATCGGATGCGCCGGCCAGTGGTAGCCGCCACTGGCCCGCGTCGTGATCGTCTCCAGGAGCGCCTCGAGCTCCGCGAGATCCGCTGCGAAGTCGCCCGGCTTCGTGCCACCCATTTCCTGATCCAACTCGGGCCGCGTCTGAACTCCCCGCGGCAACGGCAGCGGAGCGTAGAGGGCGATCCACTTGATGACCGTCGACTGGATGAACCCAGTTGCGGGGCTCGGCTGCTTCTGGCGTGTCACCATGCGGAACGTGTCGCTGAGGTGGCACACCATCTGGTGGGCCGACATCTTCCCCCATCGACGAGCACAGTCCGGTCGCACGGTCTTCAGGCGGCGGACGATCTCCGCCTTGTCCCGCGCCCGCGACATCGTCTTCATGATCGGACACTCGGGGGCCCGGATCCGGAGGACCACTCTCCCGTGTCCAGATCACGGGTGGCTCGTCCAGACCCGAGAAGACGATGGCCACCGGCTTCGCGGAACGCTTCCATCGCGCTGTCACGGCGCGCTGCCGCGTCTGCCAGCAGCGTTTGAAACGCCGTGTCGCTTCGAATCGCATCGAACTCGCGGCTGTGCTGCAGCGTCGACAGGACGGAGTACCCCTTGTTCACTGCGCGATTGAGATACTCGAGTCCCTTGCGATGCTCGCCGACGTCGCAGAGGAAGCGTCCCTCCTGGAAAATTGCTTCGGGGTCATCGCGAACCTTCAACCCATCGAAGGCCGATATCCGGCCAATCATGTCTGCCGTGCGGCCCTCGAGCCAGGCCATCAGGAACTCCGTCCACGACTGGAACGCCGGGATATGGGCGCGCCGCATGCGCAGCAGCGAGCGCTTCGCCTCGTCACGACGCCCGGCGAGCCCGAGCGCAATGACACGAATGCCTTCGTCAGCGCCCGCGACAAGCGCGGGCGGTTCGAACGAGAGCAGCGCCTCCACATCGCCTGCCATAAGCCATGTCTGCTCGATGCTCGTCGGCACGTTCGGATCCAGCCGCCGCGCCTCGACGTGCGCCGCGATCGACTCGTCAAAGAGTCCGCAGTAGCGGCACGCGTGCACGAGCCCCGCAAACAACTCCGGATCGTTGCCATGCCGGCTGGCCTCGTTCAGCAGCCGGACGAGTGCCTGCGGTGCATGTCCGATGTCGGCTTCGAGGTGTGCGTAGAACTTGTGCGCCACCGACAGGTGCGGGTTGAGCTCGAGCGCCCGGCGGAATGCGGACTCGGCGCGTTCTTCGCTACCCGGCGACGGCGTGACGTACTTGCCGATCACGCGGTGACAGCGTCCGATGTGCGCCCATGCCGGGGCGAACTGTGTATCGAGGTCGAGCGACTGCTGATAGAAGTCGCGTGCCCGCGCGAGCCCGTCGTAGGTGCGCGCCAGCTCGTTCCCTCGCAGGTAGAGCTCGTAGGCGCGCGCATTCGGTGGCGCCGCGGTCGATGGCACCATCCCGGTGAGCGGCATCGACAGCGATTCGACCACGCGTCGCGCGATGTCATCCTGCAGCCGGAACAAATCGCCGAGCGATGCCTGCACGGTCTGCGACGTGATCAAGGTTCCACTTGGCGCTTCGACGAGTTGCGCCGTGGCCCGCAACTGGTCGCCCGACCGCAGCAGCGTGCCCATGACAACTCGGTCGACGTCTGCTTCGGCCGCCAGCACCTTGAGATCCGGGGCGTCGGCCGGAAAGCGAGCGGCAGTTGCACTCGAACGAACGATCAGCGAGCCGGTGCCTGACAACGAGGTCGCGATGGCATCAGGCAGGCTGAAAGCGAGGAAGTCGGTCTCGGCGTCCGGACGCAGGACACGGAAGGGCAGGACGACGATGCGAGTCAATGTCTGGGCGAGTGCACGCGTGCCGTCGCTGTCGATCCCGTGAACGCCGCGGAGCTCCTCGGCCATCGTGTCCGCGGTCAGGTGTCTTTCGGCGGGGCGTTTGGCGAGGGCACGGCGGATCACGCGATCGACGGCAGCGATGCCGGCGGACCCCGTCAACGCGGGAGGTTGTTCGGAGAGCGTTGCGTGCAATACCTCACCGACCGTGCGCCCGCTGAAGGCGGGACGGCCCGCCAGCATCTCGAACAGGATCGCGCCTGCCGCGAACAGATCACCGCGGGCATCGACCGGCTCGCCCATGATCTGTTCTGGAGACATGTAACGTGGCGTGCCCATCACGTACCCGGCTTGCGTGAGCGCGGCATCGGGGCTGATCGTCAGATCAGGCTCCGGCCGCGCCAGGCCGAAGTCGAGCAGCTTCACTCCATGCGGAGTGAGAAAGACGTTCGACGGCTTGAGGTCACGATGGACGATGCCGCGGGAGTGCAGGGCTGACAGTGCGGCGAGCATCTCGAGACCGAGCGGAACGGCCTGCGACACACTCATCGCGCCCTGCTTCAACTGTTCGGCGAGAGATTCTCCTTCGAGCAGCTCCATCGCGATGAAGAGCTCGCCCCGGTCCTCTCCGATCTCGTAGATCTGGCAGACGTTGGGATGATTGACGCTCGCCGCCGCCCGCGCTTCGCGCCAGAAACGCTTCCGGGCGGTCTCATCACTGGCGAGCGACGACATCGTCTTGAGCGCGACCGTACGCTCGAGGCGCTCGTCTCGAGCCGCGTACACCACACCCATCGCGCCGGCGCCGAGCTTGCGCGTGATGGCGTAATGTCCGATACGCCCGGGCACTGCCGTCTCGTGCGGGGCTGTGACGGCGCCGCTGTCAGAGGGATTCGACGATGAGGGAACTCCCGTGATCCACTGATAGAAGGCGCGCAGTCGTCCCCGCGTGACGTTTTCGACTGGCTTCTCCGACACGAGGCCTTCGATCATACCCGCTCCCTCGAGGCTCCTCGACAATCTCGCCCCTATGGAATCGTCGAACGAGAACCGCACAGATCGACAGGCATCGCCTGTCCCGGGTGTGCCCGGCGTCGTTGCTCTTCCTGTTGATGACTCTTGGCCCATCGATCGCGCTGCTGCCATGGGCGGAGCGGCTGTGGAGACCGTTGAGAGACGCGCTCGTCATCTGCGGGCGGGTGCCGCTGTTTTTTTGCCTTCTTCAGATCCCCCTGATCCACGCGACAGCTCTGGTCGTCTGGTACCTCCGAGACCGCGCATTCGGCGCAGAACGCTTTGCGACAGCGCCTTATGTGTTTATCCCTGCGCCTCAGCAGTGGAGTCTGTTTGCTGCTCTACCTCGTGTTCGCGGTCGACGTGGCCCTGTTGTACGTCGCCTGCCGCTGGTATGCTGGCCTGAAGGCTGGCAACCCGCGCGGGTGGATGCGTTACATCTGAGCGTGGGCGCCGAGGTTTGATCTTGAGCCGGACGTGAGGACGCGATTAGACTCGGCGCGGAGGAAAACGCGATGAAGACACGTCTATCCCTGCTTGTGATTGCCGTGGTGGCTGCAACCTCAGTCGGTCTTCAATCGCAGCAGCAGTCAGTCCAATCGAGCGCGCTCCCCTCGCCGGCGGGGCGGGAGCCGCAATGGGCATTTCCGGTGCAGGCCGGATCACTGCCGCCGGAAAGCCCAGAGCCGAAATCGGTCGAGGGAAGCACAAAGAAGTACACGCCCAAGGAGATCGACGACCTGATGAATCCTCCGGACTGGTTCCCGGAGGCGCACAAGCCCGCACCCTCGATTGTCGTGAAGGGTCACGGGGCGGCACTGGCCTGTGGGTCGTGCCATCTGATGTCGGGTCTGGGGCATCCGGAGTCTGCCGATCTCACGGGGTACACGGCCGCGTACCTCGTTCAGCAGATGCAGGACTTCAAGACCGGCGTGCGAAAGGACTACGCGCGGATGAACGGGATCGCCAAGGACGTCTCTGATGAGGAAGCCCGGCAGGCGGGAGAGTGGTTCGCCTCGCTGCCGCGACAGAAGTTCGTCAGAATCGTCGAAGCGGCGATGGTCCCGAAGACATTCGTCGGTCAGGGTCGCATGCGGTTCCTCGATCCAAAGGACAAAGGCATGGAGCCGGTTGGCAACCGCATCATCACGGTGCCCGAGGACCAGGAGAAAGCGCGCCTGCGCGATCCGAGATCCGGCTTCGTGTCCTACGTGCCGCCCGGCAGTCTCGCCAAAGGGAAGGCGCTGGCCGAGACCGGTGGTGGCGGCAGGACTGTAGCGTGCAACGTCTGTCACGGCGACGGCATGAAGGGGCTCGGGAACGTCCCGCGTCTCGCCGGCGTGCACCCGATTTACCTCGCCCGCCAGCTGCATCTCTTCAAGGACGGCGGCCGGAACGGAGTCGACGCTGCGCTCATGAAGATGCCGGTGGCGAAGCTCACCGACGAAGACATCCTCAATCTGTCGGCTTACCTGGC
Organism: Acidobacteriota bacterium; assembly: GCA_032156805.1. GTDB lineage: Bacteria > Acidobacteriota > Vicinamibacteria > Vicinamibacterales > UBA2999 > Gp6-AA40. The sequence goes on along the minus strand of JALDXQ010000002.1, from coordinate 19,264 downwards.
TTCGCTGCCGCCTCAGTAGTCCGCGGCTCACTCAGGACTCGGGGTTCGGGACGACTCGTTCCGAGCCCCGAAAGGCCTAGAGCCGAGAGCCCGTACATGGGAGTTGATAGTATGCACTCCCAATCCTCATGAGTCTTTTCGCGCGCAAACCCATTGCTGATCTGCAGCCTGTTGAAGGCGCGCACTCGCTCAAGCGCGCCCTGGGCGCCAGCGATCTCATCATGCTGGCGATCGGTGCAGTCATCGGGGCCGGCATCTTCTCGTCGATCGGCACGGCCGCTGCGGGTGAAATTCGCCCCGATGGAACGGTCATCCGCGCCGCGGCCGGGCCAGCACTGATCCTCTCGTTCGTTCTGTTGGGTGTGGTGTGCGGGCTTGCCGCCCTCTGCTATGCGGAACTGGCCGCCATGATCCCGCAGGCCGGAAGCGCCTATGCGTACTCCTACGCGACGCTCGGCGAACTGATTGCCTGGGTGATTGGCTGGGATCTCATCCTCGAGTACGCCGTCGGGAATATTGCTGTGGCCGTGGCGTGGAGCGGTTACTTCACGTCGTTCATGAGCGGCTTTGGTGTGACGTTCCCCGACTGGCTCACGCACGGCTACCGCGCTGTCACCCTGAGTTCCGATCCAGCGGTGCGCGCATTGCTCGACACCGCGCCGCGATTGGGTGGCGTACCTGTTCTCCTCAATCTTCCCGCGTTTGCCATCGTCATGGCCGTGACAGGAGTGTTGTTGCTTGGCGTAAGGGAGAGCACGCGCGCCAACAACATCATGGTGGTCGTCAAGCTGCTGGTGCTGGGATTGTTCGTGGCGGTCGGGGCGATGAACATCGACACCGCCAACTACGTGCCCTTTGCGCCGAACGGCTGGAGCGGGATTCACCAGGGGGCGGCGATCGTCTTCTTCGCGTACATCGGCTTCGACGCGATCTCGACGGCGGCAGAAGAAACGAAGAATCCGCAGCGCAACCTGCCCATCGGCATTCTTGGCGGTCTTGCCATCTGCACGCTGATCTACGTGATCGTGGGTGTCGTCGCGACTGGCCTGGTGCCGTACATGGAGCTTCGCGCGGCTGACCCGCTAGCCAGAGCACTGGACGTTGCCGGGCTCAAGACTGCCGGCTGGATCGTGTCCTTTGGCGCGGTGGTTTCAATCACGGCGGTGCTGCTGGTGTTCCAGTACGGCCAGCCACGCATCTTCTTCGCGATGGCGCGCGACGGGCTTCTTCCGGCGTGGGCGGCGAAGGTGAGCGAAAAGCGGCGCGTGCCGCACATCACCACGTGGGTCACCGGTCTTGTCGTGGCGTTTGGCGCGCTCGTGGCCGACGAGAACGAGATCTACGACCTCACGAACATCGGCACGCTGTCGGCCTTTGCGATCGTCTGCATCGGTGTCCTGGTGCTCAGATACATTGAGCCCGATCGTCCCAGACCGTTCCGCGTTCCGTTCGTGTGGGGCGTCAGCCTGGTGGGCGCCTTTGCCTGTTTCTATACGATGCTCGGCCTCCCCAGAACCGCATGGGAGCGATTCGGACTGTGGCTCCTGCTCGGCGGGGTGATCTACGCGCTCTACGGCTATCGGAACTCGCAGCTTCGCCGGGCCCGAAACGCAGGACCCGGCCTGCACTGACAAAGCAGGCTCCGGCCTACGCTGAGTATCGAGGATTCGGACCCGCCGTCCTGTTCTTCGGACCCGCTGTCAGATAAAATGATCGTTTCGGGATATCGGGAAATTCCCCACAGGGTGCTATGGCACACGACTGGATTGCGGTGCGCGGCGCTCGCGTCCACAACCTCAAGAATATCGACGTCGATCTGCCGCGCGATCGATTGGTCGTCATTACCGGACTGTCCGGATCCGGTAAGTCGTCGCTCGCCTTCGACACGATCTACGCCGAAGGACAACGCCGATACGTGGAATCGCTCTCGGCTTACGCTCGTCAGTTTCTCGAGCAGATGGAGAAACCCGACGTCGATCTGATCGACGGCCTGTCTCCGGCGATTTCAATCGAACAGAAGACGACCGGCTCCAACCCGCGATCCACGGTCGGCACCGTGACCGAGATCTACGACTATCTCCGCCTGTTGTTCGCCAATACCGGCACGCCGCACTGTTACAACTGCGGACGCGAAATCTCGTCGCAGTCGCTCGAGCGGATTCTCGATCTCGTCATGTTGTATCCGACCGACGCGCGCATCAACATCATGGCGCCCATCGTGCGCGGCCGGAAGGGCGAGTTCAAGAAAGAGCTGCAGGCGCTGCGTCAACGGGGGTACAGCAAGGCTCGCATCGACGGCCAGTTCCGGTCGCTCGACGAAGACGTCAAGCTCGATCGCCGGCGCAATCACACGATCGAGGTCGTGGTCGATCGGCTGATCGTCAAGTCGGGTATCGAGCGACGGTTATCGGAGTCGCTCGAGACCGCCCTCTCGCTGGCCGACGACATCGTCGTGGTCAACACGTTCGACGGCGGAGACCAGCTCTTCTCGCGTCGTCTGGCGTGCGTCAAATGCGGTATCTCGATGCCGGAAATGACGCCGCGGGCGTTCTCGTTCAACTCGCCGCACGGAGCGTGCCCCTCGTGTCAGGGCCTGGGTGCGACCTACGACTTCGACGCGCGGCTCGTCGTGCCCGACGAGTCGCTGTCGCTGCTCGGCGGGGCTATTGCGCCGTGGAGCCGGGGCGATCGCAAGCTCGTGCGCGAAGCCGTGACGACGCTCGCGCGCACCTACGGCATCGACCCGGACGCACCCTTCAGCAAGCTGCCGCGGAAGCACCGTGAGCTCGTGCTCTTCGGCCCCGCAGGAGCGGCAAAGCAGGAAAAGGTCGCGGCCAAGGCTGCGAAGGTCGTCGTTGCTGAGGACGAGGATGACGATGACGAGGATGAAGAGTTCCAGCTTCCCCGTCGCCGATCGTCGGGGAAGTCCACCGGCGATTCCGATCCGTTCGGGCGCAATTTCGAGGGAGTGATCCCGAACCTGAGGCGCCGGTACGAAGAGGGATCATGGGCCGTGCAGGAGGACCTGGAGCCGTATCGCACGCTCCGTGAGTGCCCGGTGTGCCACGGTCAGCGGCTGAAGCCTCAAAGCCTGGCCGTGAAGGTCAAGGGTCGAGGCGTTGCCGAGTACGTCAATCTGCCGATCAGCGATGCCCTCGCCGTGTTCGAGTCGTTCGACTTGAGCGAGCGTGAAGCGCTCGTCGCCGGGCGCGTTCTGCGCGAGATTCGCGAGCGCCTGCGATTCCTCGATGATGTCGGTGTTGGCTACCTGACACTCAATCGAAGTGCTGCGACCCTGTCCGGCGGAGAAGGACAGCGCATCCGGCTCGCGACGCAGATAGGCGCCAATCTCACCGGCGTGCTCTACGTGCTCGACGAGCCGTCGATCGGACTGCATCAACGTGACAACCGGCGACTGCTGACGACGCTCGCCCGCCTGCGAGACCTGGGAAACACGGTCGTTGTCGTGGAGCACGACGAGGAAACGATTCGCACTGCCGACTACGTCGTGGACCTCGGCCCTGGTGCCGGCGAACACGGCGGACATGTGATCTTCCAGGGTGAGCCGGCAGAACTGCTGGCGGACGGGCACGGGTCACTCACCGGCGCGTATCTGCGCGGCGACCGCTCGATTCCGACGCCTGCCGCCAGGCGTCCAGCCACGAAAGGCGAGATCGTCATCAGAGGCGCACGGGCGAACAACCTGAAGAACATCGACGTGGCGATTCCGCTCGGCACGTTGACCGCGGTGACGGGCGTGAGCGGCTCGGGCAAGTCGACGCTCGTCAACGACATCCTGTATCGCTCGCTGGCAAAGACGATCTATCGGGCCGCGGCCGAACCGGGCGCGCACGATCGCATCGACGGCATTACGCTCATCGACAAGGTCATCGAGATCGATCAGTCGCCAATCGGACGCACGCCGCGATCCAATCCCGCGACGTATACCGGGATGTTCACCTTCATCCGCGAGCTGTTTGCGATGATGCCCGAAGCCAAGGCGCGTGGATTCCGGCCAGGCCGCTTTTCGTTCAACGTGAAGGGTGGACGCTGCGAGGCATGTCAGGGCGACGGGGTGATTGCGATCGAGATGCACTTCCTGCCCGATGTCTACGTGACATGCGAGCAGTGCAAGGGCCGGCGCTACAACCGCGAGACGCTCGACATCCAGTACCGCGGCAAGTCGATCGCCGAGGTGCTCGACCTGACCGTCGATCAGGCGCTGCCGCTGCTCGAGAACTTCCCGCCGATTGCCAACAAGCTGCGCACGCTGCAGGATGTCGGGCTCGGCTACATCGAGCTTGGTCAGTCAGCCGTGACGCTCAGCGGCGGGGAAGCACAACGAGTCAAGCTCGCGCGCGAGTTGTCACGGCGCAGTACCGGGCGGACCATTTACATCCTTGATGAGCCGACAACGGGGCTTCACTTCGAAGACACGCGCAAGCTGCTCGATGTGCTCAACAAGCTCGTCGACCAGGGCAATACGGTGGTAGTGATCGAGCACAACCTCGACGTCATCCGGTGTGCTGATCATGTGATTGATCTCGGGCCCGAAGGAGGTGCAGCCGGCGGGCAGGTCGTGGCCTCCGGTTCGCCAGAGGCCATTGCAGCGCTGTCGACCTCGGCAACGGGTCAGTTCCTCACGACGCTACTCAACAGCCGTTCCGCGTGATGTGGTTCATGCGCCACAGCGTCTGCCTTCAGACTTGTGTCACGAAGGCCACAACTGGTTATTTTACAGTCAGCGTCCGTCTCGCCCGTTTGGATAGGTAAGGGGCTGACCCCCAAGCGGTTATTCTTCAATCACGTGTGTCATCTCGCGCTGGTATCTGGCTTGCTTGCGGGACCGCTAGCCGAATAACACCGTGACTAGCTTCTACGCGCAACGCACGCTTCGCCGCGGCACTTCCTGCGCGGGCATTGGCCTTCACTCGGGTCGAAAGGTGACCCTTTCACTCCGGCCTGCCACCGCAGGCTCGGGTATTCGCTTCCGCCGTTCGGACCTTGGCGGTCTCGAGGTGCCGGCGCAAGTCAACCATGTCGGGGCCATCAACTACGCCACCGGTCTGATGCGGGATGCCGTCCAGGTCGACACAGTCGAGCACCTGCTGGCGGCTCTGGTCAGTCTGGGCATCGACAACGTCACCGTCGAACTCAACTCGCCGGAAGTTCCGATCATGGACGGCAGTGCAGCGCCGTTCGTCTACCTCATTCAGGAAGCCGGCGTGAAGACGCTCGAAGCGTCGCGGCGCTACCTGAAGATCCTGCGGCCGATCTCGCTCACGCGCGACGACAAGCGCATCGCGATTTATCCGTCCGATCATTTCAAGGTCACCTACAGCATCGCGTTCGATCATCCGTTGCTGCGGCACCAGTCACGGACGATCCGGCTGACCTCGGATTCGTTTGTGGACGAGATCGCCCCGGCGCGCACGTTCACGTTCCTCAAGGAAGTCGAGATGCTGCGTCAGCAGGGACTGGCTCTTGGGGGTTCGCTGGAGAACGCGATCGTCATCTCGGATACCGGCGTGCTGAACAACGGACTGCGGTTTGACGATGAGTTCGTGCGGCACAAGATCCTGGACGTGATTGGCGACATGGCACTCGTCGGGCATCCGATGATCGGGCATCTGGTCGCTCATCGCGGCGGCCACGCGCTGCACACTGCGTTTGCCGCGCAGGTCCTGGAAGAGACCGACGCCTGGACGCTGGTCGAAAGCCGGGCCGATGCAAGCCATGTGGTGACGGCGCCGCTGGCCAGGCCCGATCCGGTCGAGGCCAACTGACAACGACCCGCCAGCCGGCGGGTCGGTCGTTTCAAGAATAAAAGAGGAATCCGAAATTGGTGCGCGGCAGTGGTGCGCCTACCGGGCGATCCGCCGCATATAAGCTTCGAGCTTGTCGTTCTCGTACTTCACCGTGTTCAGAAAGAGGCTTTCCAGCAGGTAGGCGCGTCGTTCCCCGTCGTCCATCTGTTCGATCAGGAAGTTGATTTCTCTGACCAGGTCCTCGAACGATCGTTCGAGCTCACGCCGCGCGGTGACCTCTCGGTAGAGCGCCTCCATGATCGCGAGCAGGTCGCCGTCCAGCGGGATCTCCGCTCCGGTTGTCGTCTTGATGGTTCGCGTACTCATACCCCGAAGCTCCTGATCGCCGACGCCTCGTCGGGATGAATTTCGAGGAAGTTCTGTGCTCCCGTCATCGAGAGCATGGTTTCGACGCGCTTCTGCACACCCGAGAGTTTCAACGCGCCTCCCGCAGCATTGGCCTGGCGGTACAGATCCATGAGGCAGCCGATGGTGGCGCTGTCGACATAGGTGACCGTCGACAGGTCCAGGAGCAGCTTCTTGTCGCCGCCGCCAATGAGCGAGGTAATCGTGCTGGCGAACTCGGACAGGATGGGATACATCAGCCGCGTTTCGTTGACGCGGACTATGGACACGTTCTGGCTGCGATCGGTGGTCAGATTCATCCTGATACTCCGGTTTTCGGCACGCCGTCCTGCTCTTCACGCAGACGTTGAATCTGCCTGGCAAGTTCAGTCCTGCCTCTATTGATACGCGACTTGACCGTGCCCTCGGGCAAGCGCAGGCGGTCGGCGATCTCCTGGTAGGTCAATTCCTGGATGTCTCTCAGCATCACCGCCGTCCGGAGCGTTGGCGCCAGCTTGTCGAGCGCACGCCGCAGCAGCTTGACGCGATCGCGCTGTTCGAGCTGCGTGTCCGCACGCGTATCGGGCGCCGCCGGCGCGAAGTCCGTCGGGTCGACATCGCGGTTGATTGTTTCACGTTCCTTGCGCACGGCCCGATAGTGGTCGATGCACAGGTTACGGCTCACGCTGATGAGCCAGGTCTGAAAGTTGGCGCGGCGGTCGAAGGTATCGAGCGACTTGTACAACTTGAGGAAGACGTCCTGGGTGAGATCCTCGGCCTGATCGTGACGGCCGACGAATTTATACGCGACGTTGAAGACCTTGCGGCGGTACAGCCGCACGATCGATTCCCACGCTGCCTGATCGCCATTCAGGCACCGCTCGATGATTTCGTCGGTTGCGGTTTCTGGTGAAGGCGCGTCAGGAGACATCACTAGCAGGAAGTCGCACGTGTACTCGCGCGCGAAACGAGCGATCGCAATGCCGGCAGTCGGAATCGATGCGAGGAACGGTGATCGAGCCTGAAATGCAGGAAATGCGCGCATGATAACATGCGAAGGCTCGTGTACCTACCGTTCCAGTCCAATCCAGCAGGTCTTCACTGCGACGGCGTCAGCGTGCAAACCATCGCCGAAGCCGTCGGTACGCCTGCGTACGTGTACAGCGCGCGCGCCATCGGTGCGGCATTCACCGAGATCGACACGGCTTTTGCCGGGTATCCGCACGCGATTCACTATGCGCTCAAGGCCAACTCGACGCTGGCGCTGGTGCGCCTGCTGCGTTCGCTCGGCAGTCGCGTCGACGCCAACTCCTGGGGCGAGATCCAGGTCTCGCTTCGCGCGGGGTTCGACCCGAGCGACGTCGTATTCACCGGCGTCGGCAAGGCGCGTGATGAGCTCGAGGCGGCGATTGCGGCCGGCGTGGGCACCATCAATGCCGAGTCGGCCGGCGAACTGGACCGCCTGGCGGCCACAGCGGCGCAGCTCGGGCGTGTCGCGCGCGTAGCCCTGCGCGTGAATCCCGACATTGACGCGCGCAGCCATCCCAATATTTCGACCGGGCTGAAGTCCAACAAGTTCGGCGTGCCCATTCAGGAGGCGCGCGCGATTTATGCGGAGCGTCGCGCGGTCGCGCGCCTCAAGTTCGTTGGTGTGCACGTGCACATCGGGTCTCAAATCACGTCCGCCGAACCACTCGCTCGTGCCGCACGCGTGCTCGTGTCGCTGGCACGCGATCTCTGTGCAGATGGCTTCGCGCTCGAACACGTCGATCTCGGCGGAGGCCTGGGCATTGGCTACGAAGGTCGTCCCCTGCTGACGCCGCAGGAGTACGCGGCGGCCGTGCTGCCGGAGTTGCGCCAGGTCAACATCCCGGTCGTGCTCGAGCCCGGTCGCGCGATCGTCGGACATGCCGGCGCGCTGATCTCGCGCGTCGTGGATGTGAAGCGGTTTCCGGATGGACGGCAGTTCGCTGTCCTCGACGCCGGCATGACCGAGTTGATGCGGCCTGCGCTGTACGGATCGTTCCATCGCATCGTGCCGGTCGTCCCGCGCGGCGGCGACGAAAGCGCGTGGGATATCGTCGGGCCCATTTGCGAGACCAGCGACGTGTTCGCACGCGAGCGATCACTGCCCGAATTACGCGTCGACGATCTGGTCGCCGTTCTCGACACCGGCGCGTATGGAGCGGTGATGGCGTCCAACTACAACCGGCGCTTCCTCGCGCCTGAAGTGCTCGTCGATGACGACCGGTGGGAGATCATCCGGCGACGGCAGACCCTCGATGATGTTCTGGCGCTCGAGACGTAATGCGCGGGCTTCTCATCGCTTTCGAGGGTTTGGACCAGAGCGGGAAACAGACACAGACCGAGCGACTCCGCGATCGGCTGATCGCCGCAGGCCGTCAGGTGCGGCTGCTGTCGTTTCCCGCGTACGAGACACCGATCGGTGCCGAGATTCGTCGCGCGCTGGATGGCGGACGCGAGTGGGGCGCTGACGTGCTGCAACTCCTCTACATCGCCAATCGCTACGAGGCGAAGCCAATGATCGAACGCGAGCTCGGGCAAGGCGTGATCCTCGTGTGCGATCGCTACGCGGCCTCGAGCGTTGCGTACGGCGAAACACAGGGGCTCGACGCCTCGTGGCTGGGCGACGTTCAGCGGTACCTGCCCAGGCCCGACCTGACAGTCCTGCTCGATATCGCACCAGAGGTCTCTGCGCGACGGAAGACGACGGATCGAGACAAGTTCGAACGCGATCTCGCGCTTCTCGCGCGGGTGCGGGAGAATTATCTGCGGCAGGCCGCCGATGGCGGATGGGTCCGGCTCGATGCCGACCGTGACCGCAACATTGTCGCCACAGAGGTGTTCGCAGCGGTCAAGCCGCTGCTGTAACGGATAAGGCGGATGGACAGTCCGGGTTTCGTTGGAACGTTCAGCGGCGCCGGGATGTGGCATGACGCCACCGGGAAGTCCGCGGGCTACCGGATTCAACAGACCAACCAGGCGACGGCGGTGGGGCTCGACGTCAGCTTCAAGCATGACTTCGATGATGGATCGGTCGTAGAGGCAAAGTTCAGCCTGACCTGGCTGGTGCCGCATTTGTACCGCGTGGATATCTCGGGTGCACCCGTTGGCAATGGCTACGTGTTCGGCGACATCTGTCACTATCACATGAAGTTCGGTGACAAGCTCGTCGAGGTGACGTACCGGGCCGCTGATGAGGCGCTCCTGGTGTTGGGTTCGAGCTCGACCAACGCCGAGGGCAACTACATCGCATGGCAGGAAACACTTCACCGAGTTGCACGGTAATCTGGTGTCGATGTTCTCAACGTTACGACTGACCGTGCTCGCCTGCGCCATTGCCGGCCTGTCATGGTTGTTGGCGCCCGCGCACGTTCACGACGTGGCGGCACAGGGTGCGACGCCGGTCGATACGTATCGTGTCGTCAACTCCTTCCCGCACGACCCTGCGGCGTACACGCAAGGTCTGATCTATCGCGACGGCTTCCTCTATGAAAGCACTGGGCTGCGCGGCAGCTCGAGTCTGCGGAAGGTCAAGCTCGAGACCGGAGAAGTGGTCCAGCAGCGTCGCGTCGATCAGGCACACTTTGCCGAGGGGTTGGCCGATTGGAAGGATCAGCTCGTGCAGCTGACGTGGCAATCCAACGTGGCGTTTGTCTACGATCGCACCAGCTTTGCGCCACGCCGGACCTTCTCGTACTCAGGAGAAGGCTGGGGTCTCACGCACGACGGGCGCAGGTTCATCCTGAGCGATGGAACCGATCGGCTGCGGTTCCTCGACCCCGAGACGTTTCGAGAGATCGGACGTGTCACGGTCATGGACGGCAGAACACCGGTTCGCGAGCTGAACGAGCTCGAATACATTGGCGGTGAGGTGTACGCCAACGTGTGGCACACCGATCGAATTGCCAGGATCTCACCGCAGACGGGACGGGTCACTCGATGGATAGACCTGCGCGGCGTGATGTCGGCGGGCTATCGTCTCGATCCGGAAGCCGTGCTGAACGGCATCGCGCACGACGCGGCTGGTGATCGCCTGTTCGTGACCGGGAAGCTCTGGCCCCGGCTCTTCGAGATCCAGGTCGTGCGAAAGTAGGCGACGAAGGGCCCCGCTCACGCTTTCTCAGGTGACTCCGCGACGGCGATCGTGAGTCCGCGAACTTCACGCGCACCCGCGCGTTTCAACACCCGCGCACACGCCTCGAGCGTCGCACCGGTAGTTCTCACATCATCGACCAGCACGACGACGCGATCGGTCAGCATGTGGTCGCGTACGCGATGCGAGAGCAGCGGCGAGAGGGTGAAGGCGCCTCGCACGTTGCGCCGGCGCTTGACGGCCGTCAGGCCTGTCTGCGGAGCCGTCGCACGCCTTCGCCATAGCGCATGGACCACCGGTCGTTCAAGGCGGACGGCGAGGTCTGCGGCCTGGTTGAACCCCCTCGTCAAGCGACGCCATGGATGGAGCGGCACCGGCACCACGCAGTCGGCATCCGATAGCGAATCCGATCCCGCCTGGCGCATCAAGCCGCCCAGCCTGACTGCGAGCGTACGCCGCCCCTCGTACTTGAAGGCGTGAATGATGTGGCGCAGAGCGCCCTCGTAGCGGCCGGCAGACGTCAATCGATCAATGGAACCTGCCTGGCTGCCGGCGTGTGGTGGCGGCGGTGAACACGCGACTTGGATCCAGCAGGCCTCACACACGGGACCGCGTGTAGGAGATTCGAGCGGGGTGCTGCAGGCCGTGCATCGCGGGGCGAGGACGACGGCAACGAGCGCATCGATGGCGTAGGCGAGCGTCCGGTTCACGTGCGGCGCCTCGAAGGGCATGCGGCACGATAGCTGCCGTCAGTGGCTAGGGCTTCTCGTCGCTGATCTCCTGTCGCTCGGCATTGCCCCAGAGGCGTTCGAGACCGTAGAACGCCCGGCACTCGCGGCTGAAGATGTGGACCACGAAGTTGAAGTAGTCGAGCAGGATCCATTCCGACTTATCGACACCCTCAGCGAGCGCCGGCCGCTGGTCGAGCGACTGCCTCAGCAGGTCCTGCACCGAATCGGCGATGGCCGTCATCTGCCGGGCATTCGCGCCGGTACAGATGACGAAATAGTCGGTGAAGCCACCGGTCTTGCGCAGGTCGAGGACGACCACGTCCTCCGCCTTCTTCTCGCACACGGCCGCAACCGCCGTCGCAACATCCTTCGGCAGGCGAGGCTTCCTGGAATCGCCCGCCCGACTGGTTTTTGTTTTGCGCGCCTTAGTCGCCATGCAACTCGCCTACCGCTCCATAAAGATGATGGATCACGATGTGCCTGGCGACGGCGGCTGGCACCAGGTCATCGATCGGTTGGTTGGCGCTCAGCCGCGTCCGGATCATCGTGGACGAAATGTCACGCGTACGAGCCTCGACGAGAATCACTCGGGTTTTCCCGTCCTCGGGCAGGACCTGTCCGCCGTGGTGCAGGCGGTCACGCAGTGCGGGCGTGCGCGCCGCCGCCTCGTCGAGGCCGGTGCCGGGGCGCGCGATCACCACGAAATGCGCCCCATCCAGTACCGCCGGGAACTCTCGCCACGTCGCAATTTCTGCGAAGGCATCCGCGCCGAGAATGAAGAAGATCTGCAACGGCTTCCAGCCCGCCGCGTGGAGCGTCCGCAGCGAGTCTGCCGTATAGGAGTGACCGGATCGCGTCAACTCCATGTCCGAGACGCGATAGCCGGGCAGGCCCTGAACAGCCAGCGTGGCGAGGGCGAAGCGATGAAACGCACTGGCCATCGGGCTCGCACTTCGGTGCGGTGGATCGTGAGAGGGCAGCAGACACACTTCGTCGAGCTGCAGCGCTGTTCGCGCGGCTTCCGCGGCGTCGAGATGGCCAAGATGGATCGGGTCGAATGTCCCGCCGAGGACTCCGATCCTGCCTGCGGCCCTCATGCATCGCGTCGCGTGCGCGACGGTGTGATCAAGTCGATCTCCTGTGACGCGGGCTGCTCACGTTCCGCTTCGGTCTCAGCCGCGCGCGCGCGGGCAATCTCACGCCACACGGCTTCCAGCAACTCGGGAAGACCATCTCCTCGCACGCCTGAGATCTGCATCATCGGAAGCTTGCGCGCGCGAACATGTTTCGTCAGCCGCTCGAGCGCGTCCGGATCGTCGAGCGCGTCCATCTTGTTGGCCGCGACGATCTGCGGCTTCTCGACAAGACGACGATCGAAGAGCGTCAGTTCCTGCTGGATCGTATCGAAGTCCTCCACGGCGTTTCGCCCTGAGGCACCGGACACGTCGACCAGGTGCACCAGCACCTTGGTGCGTTCGACGTGACGCAGGAAACGGTCGCCGAGCCCGTGTCCCTCGTGCGCACCCTTGATCAATCCAGGGACGTCGGCGACGACGAAGCTGCGATCGCCACTCAGGCTCACCACTCCGAGGTTCGGGACGAGCGTGGTGAATGGATAGTCGGCGATCTTGGGGCGAGCCGCGGAGATTCGCGAGATCAGTGTGGACTTCCCGGCGTTGGGAAACCCGATGAGTCCAACGTCGGCGAGCAGCTTCAGCTCGAGGCGAAGGAACTTCTCCTCCCCGTCTTCACCCGGCTCGGTACGCCGCGGGGCACGATTGGTGGAGCTGACGAACCGTGCGTTCCCGCGTCCGCCGCGTCCGCCACGCGCAACCAGGACGCGCTGGCCTTCCTCGGCGAGATCGGCCAGCAGGCGCTGGTCGCCGTCGCTCTTGTCGTAGACGAGTGTGCCGACCGGGACCGTGACGTCGAGATCAGAAGAGGTCTTTCCCGTGCGATTGGAGCCCTGACCGTGCTGACCGCGGCGGGCCTTGAACTCGGGGTGATAGCGGAAGTCGACGAGGGTGTTCTTGGTCGCGATGGCCTTGACGTACACGGAGCCGCCGGCCCCTCCATCCCCGCCGTCGGGCCCCCCGCGTGGGACGAACTTCTCGCGGCGAAAACTCAGACAGCCGTTGCCGCCCGATCCGGCGATGACGCGGATGTCGACTTCGTCGACGAACATAGGACTGGCTGACGCCAACTCTCCGGGCACCGGCTCCCCGGCTGGCGAGGAGAGCGGGCGCGGCCCGGTGAGTTGTTATTCGACAGGAATGATCGAGATCTTGCGGCCGTGCTGACCGTGATCCTCGAAGCGGACCTTGCCGTCCACCTTCGCGTAGAGCGTGTGATCCTTGCCGAGCCCCACGTTCAGGCCGGGCTCGAAGCGGCGGCCCTTCTGCCGCACGAGGATGGATCCGCCGGTGACGAGATTGCCGTCGTGGCGTTTCACGCCGAGCCGCTGCGAATTGCTGTCGCGGCCGTTGCGTGAGCTGCCCTGACCTTTTTTATGAGCCATTGATCTAGTCCTTGGCGAGTCGAGTCAGATCGCCCGCCCAGCGCGTGGCGTGCTCTGACAACTTCTTACGCAACGATCTCGGTGATGCGCACGCGCGTGAAGATGCTGCGATGACCGCGCGTCTTGCGGAACCCCTTGCGTCGCTTCTTCTTGAAGACGCGAATCTTCGGGCCGCGCGCTTCACCATCGACGACGCCGACCACCTTGGCGCCGGCAACGTAGGGCGCGCCGGCAACGATGTCGCCCGCATCCTTCTCAACGAGCAGGACCTGCTCGAAGGTGAACGGCGACCCTGCTTCTCCCGGTGTGCCATCGACTTCGATGACCGCTCCCGGTGTGACTTTCAATTGGCGCCCACGGGCCTGAACGATCGCGTACACGGGCATTTCCTCCATCCGCACAACCTATTGAGGTTAGCAGATCGCGGCGCGAGACGCAAAAGGCGGGCTGAAATAGCCCGCCTCTACACATCCGACTCAAAACCGACGTAGCGGCGGGGCCGCCGACCGACCGAATCCTACTGCAGCAGGATTCGTGTGCCCTTGATCGTCTGGCTGCTGAGCGTGCTGAGGAAGGTCGGGATGAGCCGATCCATCAACTCGAAATACGACGACAACGCGGGCGTCGTCTGATTCGCGTTGTAGAGGATCTGCTCGCCGAAGCTTTCCGAGTGCAGCGTGGCTCCGCTCCGGCCGTCGATGAAGATGAAGCGGCCATCGAGACTGAAGCCCTTGCGCTCCATGTACGTGCGCACCGGCACCACGCGACGACGGCCGAACGAGTCGTACACTTCCTGCTCGCGCTGGACGATGCTGTTGCGCTGCAGCGGAGTGAACATCACCGTGCCCGTCACGATCAGCGGCTGCTGATATTCCTCCCCGATCTTTTTCCAGTACTCGACGTTGGCGAACACATGTTCGTACGCCTCGAGATCCTTCTCCTCTTTGATCGGCGGAGGCTGGGTGGCTGCACCGCCGGAATCACGTCCTTCCGATGCGACGTCGGCGAGCGGGAGAACATCCGAATCGATCACGCGGAGCTGTGACTTCGTTCGCAACTGGCTGCGCAGCAGGCGCGTGGTTTCAAGGTTACCGTCCACGTCCTCGGTGCCACCGGCGATGAACCCGGCAACGAGCACGCGCTGAAAGGCCGCCACATCCAGCTTGGGACGAATGGGCGTTTCGATCGGGATCTCGAAGGAGTTCGTGCAGGCTGCCGCCAGCAGAACCACGACGAGACTACTGAGCGCTCTGACGGGTCGTGCGATCATTGATTTCTCTGAACAGCTCGTAGTTCTGCTTGATCAGGGCGTTACCGGGCTCGAGCTCGAGCGCCCGTTCATACGCCGCGCGCGCTTTCGCGAGATCGCCTTCATGTTCATACGCGATGGCCAGGTTGTTGTGTGCGGGGGCGTAGCTCGGATCGATTTGCGCCGCTCGTTCCCAGCGATAGATCGCTTCGCGCCAGAGCCCGCGTTGCGCGACCGCGATCCCGAACTCGACCTGTTTCTTCGCGTCCGAGCGTGCGTCCGCCTGGAGCGGGACGGTCGCGAGCGCGAGGAGAAGCAGGGCCATCGAGACGGCGGGAGTACGCATTGGAGGTGGCCTCAATATAGTCACTCGGTCTTGCAAGGTGCAAGTAGTTTACCGATCAAGAGCTTAGGTGGGCGGAGCAAGGCATGTACCACGCAAAAGCGTGCGCTTTGCAGGCAATTCCGGACGCCGCCCCCGCCACTGTCCACGGTTTTTCGCTGCCTCGTTGCGATTCGAGGAGGGCACCGCCTATAATTCGCGACATCGGGATGGGTGCACGCCTTCGGCCACGCTGGCCGCGAGGAGTTGTGCATGACACTCGATCACGCCGTCGCGTTATCCCTCATCGGGAGTCTCTCCAGGATCAACCTCACCGAACGGCTCAGAAACGACCCGGTCCTGCTCGAGCAAGCGACCCCGCTGCTCGAGCGCGCACGTCTGGTGCGCGAACGTGCTCAACGTGAGGCAATTCAGGTCGTCGCCTGGAATGACTCCGTTTTTCCGACTTCTCTCGCCACGCTGACAGACCTTCCTCCTGTGCTGTGGTATCGGGGGCAGCTGGCTGTCGCTGAGCCGCCCGCGATTGCGATCGTGGGCTCACGCGCGGCTTCGGCTGTAGCGATTGAGACAGCCGCCAGGCTTGCAGCTGATGTCGCCGCGTCAGGCATCACGATCGTGAGTGGCCTTGCGCGCGGCGTGGACTCAGTGGCCCACCGTGCGGCGCTTCAAACAGGACGCACAATCGCCGTACTCGGATCGGGTCTTGACCGCGTCTATCCGACGGAGCATGTCGATCTGGCGAATGAGATCGCTCGCGACGGATTGCTGTTCAGTGAGTTTCCGCCTGGCACCCCGCCGCTCCCGCATCATTTCCCGATGCGAAATCGCCTCATCAGCGGTCTGTCGCTCGGGGTCGTCGTCATCGAGGCGTCGGAGAAGTCAGGGTCGCTCATCACCGCCTCGTGCGCGCTGGAACAGGGGCGTGAGGTCATGGCCGTGCCGGGCAATGTGCTCAGCGGCCGGAATAAAGGTGGCCATGCCCTGCTGCGGGACGGCGCAAAGATCGTGGAGACTGCGGACGATATCGTAAGGGAACTGCGCTGGTTGGGCCATGCAGGTTCTGTCGCGGAACAGCGGATAACTGGCTGTAACGGTATGGCTTCTGGCGATTACCTGATTCAGAACATGGCGCCTGGGCAGCCCTATGATGTGGACGAGCTGACGGCGCTATCCGGCCTCGAACCCAAGCGTCTCCTGCCGCGCCTGCTCGATCTCGAGCTGCGCGGGTTCATCAGGCGCTCAGGTGGCGGCCGATTCGTGCGCTCGTTCTGAACGTGTTAGTGTCATCGCGAGAACCAAAACAAGGCATACGTCGGAAATGGCAGCAAAACCGCTCGTAATCGTCGAGTCGCCCGCAAAGGCCAAAACGCTCGGCCGCTTCCTGGGAAACAAGTACCGGGTCGAGGCGAGCTACGGTCACATTCGCGATCTCCCCGAGTCCGCATCGGACGTCCCGAAGGAGATCAAGGCGAAGGACTGGGGGCGGCTCGGTGTCGACGTCGAGCAGGATTTCACGCCGTACTACGTCGTGCCCAGCGATAAGCGCAAGCAGGTTGCCCACCTCAAGACCGCACTGAAGGAAGCGTCGGAGTTGTTGCTGGCCACCGACCCCGATCGTGAAGGTGAATCGATCAGCTGGCACCTGACGCAGGTCCTCAAGCCGCGAATCCCGGTGCGTCGGATCGTCTTCCACGAGATCACCGAGAGCGCGGTCAAGGAAGCGCTCGACAATCCGTCCGACGTCAACGAGAACCTCGTTCGTGCACAGGAGAGCCGGCGCATTCTCGATCGGTTGTACGGCTACACGCTGTCGCCGGTGTTGTGGAAGAAGGTGCAGACCGGGCTCAGCGCCGGACGCGTGCAGAGCGTTGCCGTACGGTTGATCGTCGAGCGCGAAGAAGAGCGCCGCGCGTTCCGTTCCGCGGAGTACTGGGACATCGAAGCGTCGATGAAGGGCGAGGGCCGCGAGTTCGTCGCGACGCTCGTTCGCATCGACGAGCAGCGCATCGCGAGTGGCAAGGACTTCGATGCGCAGACCGGCGCGCTCAAGAACCAGAGCGTGCGCCTGCTCGATCAGCCGACGACGCAGCGGCTCGTTGAGTCGGTTCGCGCCAACGTTCCCTGGACGGTCACCAACGTCGAGCAGAAGCCTGGCGTGGAGCGGCCGGCCCCGCCATTCACCACGTCGACGCTGACGCAGGAAGCGAGCCGCAAGCTCGGGTTCTCCACCGAGCGGACGATGCAGGTCGCGCAGCGGCTGTTTCAGGGCGTGGACGTCGGCAACGGCCAGATGGAAGGTCTCATCACCTACCATCGAACCGACTCGACGACACTGTCCGACAAAGCGATCAACGAATCGGCGCGTGTCATTCGAGAGATGTTCGGTGACGAGTACTACGACGCCCCGCGCCGCTATCAGACCCGGGTCAAGAACGCGCAGGAAGCGCACGAGGCGATCCGCCCCACCGACTTCCGCCTGGCGCCGAGCCAGCTCGAAGGCGCGCTCGATCCCGACGACCTGCGGATTTACGAGTTGATCTGGAAGCGCACGATGGCGTCGCAGATGGTCGATGCGCGCGTGCTGCGGACGACGCTCGAGATCTCGGCGAAGGGTCCGGATGGAGAGACGGCGTTCTTCACGGCAAGCGGCAAGGCGATCGAGTTTGCCGGCTTCCGTCGCGCCTATGTCGAGGGCAGCGACGATCCCGCCGCGGAACTGGAAGAACAGGAAGCGATCCTTCCGCAGTGCAAGGTGGGCGACCGCATTCATCGAGATGGTTCCACCTCGGTCACGCTGGTGGGTGCCGAGCCGAAGCGCCACGAGACAGTCCCGCCGGCGCGGTTTACGGAAGCCTCGCTCATCAAGGAACTCGAGCGGCTCGGCATTGGACGTCCGTCGACCTACGCGCCGACGATCGCCACGATCGTGCGGCGTGGCTATGTCTTCCGGCAGGGGAAGGCGCTCGTTCCGAGCTTCACGGCGTTTGCCGTCACCAAGCTGCTGCGCGAACACTTCGGCGACTTCGTCGAAACCGACTTCACCGCGGAAATGGAAGACGACCTGGACGAGATCTCGCGCGGCGAGCGCGAATGGATCGCGTTTTTGAGGGAGTTCTACTACGGCGATCGCAAGCATCGCGGCCTGTTGCCGGCGGTCGAGCACGGGGCTGAGAAGGCCGATTACCCGGTGCTCGATCTCGGCGTCGATCCCGAGAGCGGTGACGCCGTGCGCGTCCGCATCGGGCGCTTCGGGCCGTTCGTGCAGGTTGCCGAGGGTGGCCCGGGCCGGACGGCTTCGCTCCCGGAAGATGTCGCGCCCGCCGACCTGACGGTCGACAAGGCACTCGAGCTCGTGCGCGCAAAGGCCGAGGGGCCACGGACTCTGGGTGTCGATCCAGCGACCGGTTACAACGTCTACGTGATGAACGGGCGATACGGCGCCTACGTTCAGCTCGGGGAGACGCCGGAAGCCAAGGGCAAGGGACAGAAGGCGGAGAAGCCGAAGCGCGCGTCGCTTCAGGCGGGGATGACCGACTCCACGGTGACGCTCGAGGAAGCTCTGAAGCTGCTCTCGCTGCCGCGTGTGGTTGGCATTCACCCGGACGACAGCGAGCCGATCACGACCAACTTCGGTCGCTTCGGTCCGTACGTGAAGCACGGCGACGATTTCCGATCGCTCGAGTCGGAAGACGATGTGTTCAACATCTCGTTCGATGCCGCGCTGGCGTTGCTTCGTGCACCAAAGCAGTCGCGTCGGCGGCCGGCCGCTCAGAAGAAGGTACTTCGCGAGCTGACGGAGAACGGCACGACACTGAAGATCCTTGCCGGGCGCTATGGTCCGTACGTCACCGACGGCACGACCAACGCCTCGATTCCCAAGACGACCGCTCCCGAGACGCTGACCTACGCGCAGGCGGCCGAGTTGCTTGCCGCAAGGAGAGATGCGGCCCCGGCTCCGCGACGAGGCCGCGCCCGGCCGCGGGCGGTCAAGGCATCGGCGTCGGCCGCACGTCCGCGACGGAAGGCTGTAGGGGCGTAAGATCGGCTCTCGGCTCTCGGCTCTCAGCCTCGGCTCTCGGACGAGCCAGGCCAGGAGCCGAAAGCCCAGAGCCGAGAGTCCAGAGTCCAGAGTCGTGCCCATTCACATCATCGGC
>JALDXQ010000001.1:0-163152 GCA_032156805.1 Acidobacteriota bacterium | reverse complement strand
TGAACTCCGGAGCGTGCGTGACCGGATTCTCTTCGCCATTTGCCCGAAGGGCGTATGTCTTTGAAGCGATCGACCGGCGTTCGTCGGAAAGCCTGCAGCGCGATGCCCACGCTCAAACTCTCCTGCCCGGCCTGCGGCCGGGCCGGGCTGGTCGAGTGACACGCGGCTTCACAAGCCAATGTCGATCGCTTATCGGCTTGTGAGCAGCGTGTCACTCGATCAGAGACGCGCAACGCGCGTCGCCGGCGTGGCCCTTTTCCGTGCTCCAGCGGCCGGCTTCACAGACGTAGCGCTCTTTCCGTTAGACCTCCGTTGCTCCGTTCCTCCGTGGTGAGCCGTTTCCTCCGTCACGTTCGATTCGCTCCCTCCGTCACCTCCGCTCCCTCACCCGGGGGTTGATGAATCGCTTCACCCCATCCATCAGCTTCGCCACATCGAAGTTGATCAGGAGTCCAGC
This sequence comes from Acidobacteriota bacterium, assembly GCA_032156805.1. Lineage (GTDB taxonomy): Bacteria > Acidobacteriota > Vicinamibacteria > Vicinamibacterales > UBA2999 > Gp6-AA40. Next base: position 162,695 of record JALDXQ010000001.1, on the reverse strand, counting down.
GGGACAGCCTGTGAGCTTCATGTAGGTCAGGATCTGAGCGTGGTGCACAGGCTGAATCACCGTCACTGATTTCACTTCCACGACAACGCATTCCTCGACGATGAGATCGACTCGGTAGCTCGTGTCGAGGGGCTTCCCCTTGTAAACAAGCGGGAGCCGGTGCTGCGTGACGTATCGCAGGCTGCGGGCTGCCAGCTCGAACTGCAGGCACTCCGAATAGGTCGATTCGAGCAGCCCTGGGCCTAGAGTTCGATGCACCTCGATCGCCGCGGCGAGGATCGGACCGGTGGTGTCGTTGAACGATGCCTCTATCAACATGAGGCGCTGATGTGCAAGGGCGGCGACCCTGCGGTTCTACTGGGAATCGCGCGAACAGACCCCGGCATTCGGCATTTCCTGCAGTGTGAAAGCTGCGACTAGTACGACTGAACTGCGACACAGGAGTGAACGGGGTTTGGCGGAGATAACGGCTCACCACGGGTGCGCCGTTCCCTCCGATCAACTCCGCTGACGTTCAGCGCGTTTCACCACTGCACCCATCCCGCCCAACCCAAAGACGAGGGGATAAATCTCTTCGAAGTACCACAGTCGAGCGAAATACAGTCCGACCGGTGACGCACCGAGGTCACCTGTGATGGCCGCGGCCAGCCACTCGAGCCCACGCTTCAACACGTCCGGGTTCGCGTCGTGGCAATCAACGCGTGCAAGCGCCTCGAGCGCCACCCCAGTCTCCTCGATGGATGACGAGACGCCAGCATCCCCGCCCCATCCACCGTCGCTGTTCTGGCACTTCACCAGCCAGGCCGCACCACGCTGAAGGCAACGAACTGCATCGGCGTCCTCGCGTGCAAGAGACGACTGCAGCCCCCGGATCACGCGCGCGGTTCCGTAGGTCGGGTTGTCCTCGCCGGGCGCGTTCTCGTTGCCAAACCAGAGAGGAACCCAGCTGCCGTTCTGCCGTTGCGACCTGACGAGAAACTGCATCGCCCGCCGCGCACACGCGCGAACCCGCCGCCGCAATGGCGCATCGAGGTAGTCGATCCACTCGCTCCACGCCCGCAGCGCATGCGCGGTGATCTCCGGGGTGCTGCGATCGAAAGGCAGTGCGCCCCATCCGCGGCAGAACGTTGGAATTCCACCGTCGCGGTTCTGCACATCGAGCAGCCACCGAATGCCTGCTGCTGCTGCCGACACCGTGCGCACGTCGGGCTCGCCGAGCCACCGCAACGCTACGAGCGCGCCCGAGGTGTCGTCGGCGTCGGGTACACCGCCGCTCAGCGGCGTCCAGGCCCATGCGCCCGGCGCTGCGTGCGTGAATGGGTGCTCCTGCCGGCTTTGCTGAGCGAGGAGCCACTCTCGCATCGCTCCCGCATCCTCGCGCGGAAGCGCTCCCGCTGCAGCAAGCGCATCGATCGAAAGCGTCGTCACCCACGTCGAGAGGTTCGTGTCGATCGGCCAGCTCCCATCGTCTCGCATGGAGTCGATCAGGAATCTGATTCCCGTTTGCACGACGGGACTATCCGTGCGGCGCATCCCGGCCAGGCTCATGACGACGAAGCTGGTCAGAGGTGTTGCTTCGAGGTATCCACCGCTGTCCGGCTGCATCGCGTGCAGCAGATCGTGCGTGGTGCCGCGTACGCGATTTCTCAGCAGCCGCGCAACCGGATTACGCGAAGGCCGGAAGTGATGCCGCACGTGCCCGATCGCGATCAGAGCCGGCAGCGCATAACTCACGACCGGCAGCCGGAGATGTTGAAACCAGGCATGAGGCAGCGCCGCGAGCTCGAACGGCAGCTGTGGGACCGACCGCCAGCTTTCCCGTGTCTCCGCGCCAAGCTTGCCGGTCAGGGCCAGGACCGTGAGGATCGGCACCGAGAACGTCCTGTCCTTACCATAGCGGCGCAGAACCGCCAGGCGGAGCGATGCAGGAGAGGTGTCGCCGGCAGCGCGCCGTAACCACGCTTCCGATTGCTGAACGGCCCGTGCCGCTGAGGCGTCGTCGCGGCAAATGTCGGACAGCGTGGCCCACACAATCGCCGTCGTGCTGATGTTGCTCCTGCTGATGACGGTGTCACCCCAGCCGCCGTCCGCGTTCTGATGTTTGACGAGCCACGAAACGCCTGCCGCGACAAGTGGTGCGAGACGATCCGCATCGGGATATCCGTTGCGCGCAGCAATGCCGAGCGCAAGGACCGCCGTCCCGGTGGACAGCGCACTGCTGGCGAGGTAGCCGTCCCAATGATCGCGCGCTGCCCGCCGTTTGAGCAGCCGATCGATCAGGACGTCCGATGCGTCGAAGCGAGCGAGCGATTGCACGTCACACCGCCGCTACGCTCAAGTGCCCCAGCGTCAGCAGCGCGTAGTAGGTGTACTCGCAGTCAGGCGCGTCATCGGCCCAGGTGCCGAAGAAGCCGCCGCGATTGGTCCACAACGAGTCGACGAAGTCGAGACACGGCTCGACCAGCCCTCCGGTCGGTACATGCAGGGACGCGAGCGCGTGCAGGGCCGTTGCGGTCGAGAGCAAATCGGGCACCGGCGTTGCTGGCGACGCGAAGAATCCTCCGCGGGCGTGACACCGATCGAGCAGCCACATGCCGACGTCGCGATCGGGTGCAACCCCAAGGCGATGCATGACCATCACGGCAGCCGCAGTCGCGGTCGTGAGTCCTGTCGGCGTGCCGGGCTTGTTGCTGTAGCTGCCATCCGCGGCGCGAACACCAGTCAGCGATCCCAGCAGTCGCTCGCGATTGGGGAGCTCACGTCCGGCGTCTTCGTATGCACCCATCGCGAGAAAGGCGGCATACGACGTGCCGACGGCTGCCCCGGGCGCCGGCGCGTACCCCCCATCGCCGCTGCGACAGGCCTCTATCCTTGCCACGAGTCGATCGACCAGGCGGGCGTCGGGCATGCGGCGCAAGGCCGCCCATCCGCGCGCGAGGCACGCCAGGTGGACGAAGTCGAGGCCGTCTCCGTCGCCAAATCGATCGAGGTATCTGCCGGTGTGTTCGACTGGGAGCTCTTCCTGGAGAGCAACGAGCGCGTCGAGCCCGAAGACCGTGTAGTAAAGGTCGCTCGACCCTGCGCGATCCTGAAAGCCGCCGTCCGGGTTCACACGCTCGCGCAGAAACGCGACGACCAGCTCGCGTGACTCACCCAGCTGCGTTGGCGCCAGCCTGGCGACCTGCAGCATCTCGAGTCTCAAACTCACTGCACCAGCCCTTGATCTCCACGCGGAAGATCTTGCCGACGACGCGGCGGAGAAGTCCCTTGAGGCTTGCACTGTGGAGCGCCGGCAGCGTCCTGATCGCCTGCTCCTTGTAAGCTTCGAGCAGAGCCCGCGCACGATCGTCGAGCGCCTCTGCCCGGACATATGCGCGGAACCCATCGTGATCGTCGCGCCACATCGTCATCACCCGATCGCGTCCCGCAGCACCAGCCTTGTCGCAGGCAAGCGCGAGGAGCAACGATGGCGCCTGGGTGCCGTGCTGCTGGTCGTGATTACTCGCGAGGTCCTCGACATCGTCGCGAATCTGATAAGCGATACCGAGCGCCTCGCTGTATTCCCGCAGCACCCGGTGCGTCTCTTCGTTCGCGCCAGCCAATGCGGCACCCACGCGCAGCGCAACCTCGAAGGCAGGTGACGTCTTGCGGCGGAAGATGTCGATCACGGCATCGGCCTTCACGGCACCGGGATGTCGCATCCACGCGAGTTCCTGCCCTTGTCCGAGGCAGAGCTCGCGGTGACCGGCCGCCGCGATTTGCACGAGCTGCGGGCAGACTTCCGGTGACGCGCCGCAGCTGGCGAGCAAGCGATAGCCCTCGCCAACGAGGAGGTCACCGGCGTTGAGCGCCACCGGGACCCCGTGCTCGACGTGCAGTGCGTCGCGCCCGTAACGCGCCTCGTCAGCGTCCTCGATGTCGTCGTGGACGAGCGATGCTTTGTGAAAGCACTCGACGGCAACCGCGGCCCTGCGCAACGACTCGGGCAACGGCTGGGACGGATCGTCCTGCAGCGCCTTGAACGCGCACGCGGTTAGAAACGGGCGCCATCTCTTGCCGTCCGCCGCGAGCCAGCCACGCGCGACGCGATCCGCGTCCCCGTCGATTGGACCGAGGAGCGATTCGAGCGCTTCCATCGTGAACCAGGTCTCGACCTCCGATCGAAGCGCATCGAGATCGAGCCGCCGTGTGCGATCGTCGCTCGTCAGATGCACGACGTTCCAGACCCAGTCGATGTCCACCGCCGTGTCTTTGCAATCGTCTTGCAGCAGCGGAATGGCCACGCCGGGAACCGCCGCGGCTTCCATGTAGGGGAAGGCACGTTCGAGGACCGACAGGCAACTCACACCAACGATGGCGTCGATCTTCCCGGATTGAATCAGCGCCATCACGAGCGCTGAGCCTTCGGCCACCAGCACCGCGTAGCCGAGACGCTCGGCCTCTTCCTGGAGGTCCTGGATCGTGCAGAGCCCGCACTGCTTGCAAAGCAGACCGAATTCATCGAACGGGGCCGGGCACTTGTCCTCGACCCGAAGGCACTTCGGGAGCAGGAGCAGGCGGCGATCGAAGGGCACCGTCGCGAGCTGTTCCTGCCACACCTCGTTATTGAGCAGGACGCCGACGTAGTCGCGATAGATCGGATCGACACCGGCGTGCGCGACGACCGCGTCCGCTTCGATGCGCAACTCGTCCAGCACCAGGGGGGGCACGAGTGTAGTCCGTCGTGCCTCGACGTGGCGGCTCACGAGATCGCGCAGGAACTCGCGCTCGGCGAGCGTCGGTGGAATGTTCGCCTGCGGCGGCCGCTGCGGCATCGCCGGAACAACACGCAGCGGTTTTTTCAGTGTGGACACGATCATGACAAGTGGTCCCGTCTACGAATACGCGCCGAATCCGAAGAACCAGTGCTTCTTCGCGAAACGGTACGCCCAATGCTCTTCTGGTATCTCGTTGCCCGGATCGTGCTGGCTGCGCCGGGGCGTCATTGCCGTGAACTCGGCCATCGCCGTGCCGCGTTGCGTCGAATCGTGCGCCCCGTGCTTCATGACCAGGTCACGCACGATATCAGGCCGCTCCAGCACGATGCATCCCTGCGTCGCGCCGGCCGCGACCTCGCGGAAGTCGCGCAGGAATGCCGACTGCGTCATCGTGTCGTAGATCGACGAAACGTCGCGGACATTACTGGTGGCGAATTGGATCACCGGGCACGGCTCGATGTGTCCGCCTGGCCCGATGTGGTGGCTCACGCCGGTCGCCATCGGGCAGAGCGCCTCCCCGCGATCGTCCCAGTAGGCGTCAACGATGGCAATCGGCAGCCGCGCGCGCATCTGGACGATGAACTTGCGAACCGCCCGCACCTGCTCGGGCCTGAGGGCCAGCTGCGGATTCGGGTTCGGGCCAACCACGCGATACGTGTGGAACCACACGTAGTGCACGCCCATGTTGATCAACCGCCGCAGCCACGACTCCGATACCAGGTCGATGTTGGTCTGACAGACGCTCGTCGCCACGCCAATCAGAAGGCCATGACGGCGGCAGGCCTCGAGACCGGCGAGTGTTTTGCTGAGCACCTTGAGACGGCCGCGGCGCTCGTCGCTGACGACCTCGGATCCTTCGATGCTGACGAGCGGCGTGACGTTGCCGAGCCGTGCCAGTTTGCGCGCGACATCGTCGGTGATCAACTGTCCGTTGGTGAAGACCTGGAAGTAGCAGTCGGGATGCGCCGCAAAGAGATCGAGGATCTCAGGATGCAGAAACGGCTCGCCGCCCAGAATGCCGAAGTAGGCGTTCCCGTGGGCCTTGGCATCTCCAATGATGCGATTGAGATCGTCGAGCGACAGTTTCTCGGCGGGCGCGGCCACGTCCACCCAGCATCCCTGGCAGCGCAACTGGCAGCTCGAGATAATCGAGATGAACAGGAAGGGCGGAAAGTTCTCGCCCCGCCGCCGGCGCCGCTTGTGGAGCTCGACCGAGCGCACGCCCTTGATGCCGAAGTTGTAGACGAACTTCGCCACCACCTTGGGCTTGGTCTCCGTCAACACGCGTCTGGTCAACCCGACAAGCACGGTTAGTCCTTCGCCGCTGCCGCGTTCGCTGCGCGGGCCGCCTCGGCGCGGGCGCGAGCGGCCTCGGCCTTGGCCATGATCTCCTCCGGACTCGGCAGCGCAGCCAGAACCTCCGCAGGGACGTCCAGATCTTTCTTGAGCGCGACGAGGCAGTTCTGCCTCTCCTTCAGCGCCCGCTCGTCGTCACGCTCTTTCGAGAACCGGGACTTGGCCTTCACACTGCGATCGCGCAGCATCGAGTAGATGTCGCCGCCCAGCAGGGCGGAGATGTCCACCTTCATTGCCTCACGCCGGACATCGTCGGCCTGCACCTCGTCCCCGTTGATCGGCCCGTGCCGATACTTGGGAAACATGATGGCGACTTCAGGACACACGCGCGAGCAGGCGGGACAATCCGTCTTGCAGTTGCTCTGGTTCTGAACCTGGATCTTCCGATCATCGGAGACGCCGTAGACGTCGAAGAGACAGAAGCTGAGGCACTGCATGCAGTTCGTGCAGCGCGTGTAGTCGATCACCGGGAACCACGGTTTCCACCGCTGTACCGGCGGCGCGGGAACGGTCGCCGGGTCGACCGCGGTAACCCCTTCGTCGCGACGGCACGCCACTTCCAGTCCGCGCTCCAGGAGGGACTGTGCGAGCGCGGCACGATCGGCGGCGCTCATGCCAGCCTCGCCACTTCCTCGCAGCACGACCTGAGTGCGGCTGGAGATCGCGATGCTCACGACGTGCGCTCCTCGTTGGCGAGCGGTGCGCCGTCGTCACCAGGAGCCACCAGCCCTGCGATCACGGCCTCGGCGGGCTCGACACGCATGTTCCAGATGCGCACCCTCTGCTCCGGCAGGGATGCACCTGCCGATGCGAAAAGCCACTTCACCGCGCGCGGGAAACAGGCAGCGACCTTGAGATCACCCTGCGCTGCGATCTCGCGAAGACGTGCATCCCCCTGCGCGGCCATCTCGCAGAGATCCGGCACGGCGTCGAACTCCACGTTCGCTGCTGCAAGGCCCTGCAGCACGGCAGTCTTCACCTCCGGTGCCACCACTTTCGCGTACGCGCAGTGACAGTAGAGGATCCGTGCCGACGGGACGCTCATGCAGTAACCATCCGGTGGGTCGGTTGCGGGCGGCCGGGCCGGAAGTGCTCGATGTGATCGACATGGATCGAGAGCGCCATCTCCCGCCCAATCGCATCAAGTCCGGCCATCGCGATCGACCTCAGCACATCGGGGTCCCCTTCCGCCCTGAGGTTCAGCAGCAGCTCGCCGTGCGTGAGATCCTCGGACAGTCGATGGGGTGACTCCGGCTTGGTGTCCGTGCCGACCAGATTGAGCACGGCGATGTCATTGCCCATGTCTGGCGCCAGCGTCATCTTGAAATGAGCGATTTCGATCCCTGCATCAGCGAGCCGCTGGCGGACATCGTCAGCCAGCCGTTGCAGCAGCCGATTGCCATCGAACGGCGTCGCCGACGATACGCTGCAGGTGGCGTTCAACCAGCCGAGCAGCGCCTCGCCTTCCGCGTAGGTGTCGTAGTCGACGTCCATGGCGGGCCGGCTCGCGAGGGGTCCCGACAGTCGCCCGAACCAGTCATCGAGGTTGGCGCCCGTGCGTGCGCTGACCGTGACGATCTCGGCCTGGGGAAAACGCGCTTTCAACGCGTTCTCGAGTGTCGAACGCTGTTCTCCACTGAGCAGATCGCGCTTGTTGATGACGATGAGATCGGCTTCCTCGAGTTGCTTCTCGTAGACGTAGAGCACCTTGGGCGAGAAGGACGGTCCAGGCTCGAGGCCGAGAATGCGGCTGGCGCGAACCGGATCGACGAGCACGCTGAGCGGAGCGACGCGATAGTCGTCACCATACAGGCGGCGCAGCGGGTACTGCACCGTCGCGCGCAGGTCGGTGCAGCTCCCCACGGGCTCGGCGAGAAAAACGTCGGGACGTGCCGCCCGCGTCAACCGATCGGCAGCGTCAGTGAGGGAGTTGAATCGGCAGCAGAAGCAGCCGCCGGTGATCTCCTGCACCGGGTAGCCTTTTGCCGTCACGATCGACGTATCGACCAGCCCCTGGCTTTGATCGTTGGTAATCAAACCCACGCGCTGCCCGCGCTGCGTGAGGTGCTCCGCCAGACGCAGCATCGCCGTCGTCTTGCCGGCACCGAGAAACCCACCCACCATGATGTAGTCAGCGCTCATTCAGTGTTCCCGTCCGAATCGGTGGCGCCGGCATGCCGGCTCTCCAGCATCTTGTCGATCGTCGCGTCGAGGACCGCGACGTATCCGTGCACGTCGACAGTATCCGGCGCCGGCCTTCCCTGAAGTCTATACAACCAGCCCTCGCCGTAGGGATCCGAATCGGCCAGCGTGACGTCCTTTCTCAGCCGACCGCCTTCCCCCTGAAAGCGGCCATGAGCGGCCGAGAAGATCGTGGTCACCGCCTTCAGACCCTCGATGGTACCAATCTCATCTCCCACACGAATCTCTGCACCGGACGCGACGCTGAAGTCGAACTCGACAATATCTCCCAGCATGCGCGTCGCGAATTTCGTCAGGCCGACACGCCAGACGCCAGGCTCTTCCTCGAGAAGCCAGTAGTGCGATGGCGAGTAACGCCGATCGACTGGCAGGTGCGTCGTGAAGCGCGAGCGATGGTAGTAGACCGACTGCGTGCGGCTCGTCATGCGCTGCCGACCTTGCGCTCGTCACGGTACGGTTCCAGTGCGGACACGAGGTCGCGCCAGTTCGGTTCCGTCGACGCCGCGCACCAGGAGAGTCGCAGCGCACCATCGCGCCGCCAGTCGGGCACGGACATCGCGCTGAGTACATGACTGCAGGTGTAGCGTTGCGAGCTGCACGCCGCACCGTTGGAGATCGCCACGAGGCCGCTCCATGCCTCGATGACCGTTTCCGAGTCCAGACCAGGAAACGCGACATTGAGAATGTACGGGACCGACCGCGACGGATCGCCGTTGATCGACGGCTCGAGCGGGGCGAGTCCCTCGAGGACCGAGCGCCGGATGGCGCGACAGCGCTCGGCGCGCGCATCGGCCTCCGACAGCGCCAGTTCGGCGGCAAGCCCGAAGCCGGCAATGAGCGCGACCGGCATCGTGCCGGATCGCAGTCCTCTCTCTTGTCCGCCGCCGAAGACAACCGGCTGAAGCGGCGGGCGTTGTCCGTTCCGGCGCCGTGCCAGCAGCGCGCCTGCACCCATCGGCCCGTTGATCTTGTGCGCGCTCACGCTGATCAGATCGATGCGCGGATGACGCAGCGCGGGAATCTCGCGCGCGAAACTCTGGGCCGCGTCCACGTGCATGTAGACGTCAATGCGATCCAGTCGATTCGCAACGTCGGCGATGGGCAGGATGACACCGGTTTCGTTGTTGACGTGCATCATGCTCACGAGCAGCGTGTCGTGGCGGACGGCCGCAACGAGCGCCTCCGGGGCGATAGCACCTCCGGAGTCCGGTCCCACGAACGTGACCTCGAATCCGCGACGCTCTAACTCCTCCAGCGGTTCGAGCACGGCCGCGTGTTCGATCGCAGTCGAGACAATGTGACGGCGTTCGCCGGCGGTCGCAGCGAGTCCAAGGATCGCGAGGTTGTTGCTTTCGGTCGCGCCGCTCGTGAAGATCACGTCACCGCGCGAGCTTGCGGTTACGGCAGCGACTTGATCGCGCGCGTGTTCGATCACGGCACGTGCCCGGCTACCGTAGTCATGCGTTCGACTTCCGGCGTTGCCGAACTCGCCGCCGAGGCAGCGGATCACCTCGGCCTGGACACGCGGGTCGATTGGCGTCGTGGCGGCGCAGTCGAGATAGACGGGCATCTGCCGCATGATGATGTACCAGAACGTGGACTCACTCACCCCTCGCGATCGCCTGGCGCTCGAATGGAATCTGTTCCAGTCGACCGAATCAGGAGCATCCGGTGGCTTCTGGTGGACCTGGGAAGCCACCCGCCCGGTTGTCATCGTCGGGCGGAGCAACCACACGGCCGATGACGTGATCCTCGACGCGTGTGCGGCTGACGGCGTGCCGGTACTGCGGCGCTTCTCCGGCGGGGGAACGGTGGTCCTCGGCCCGGGTTGCCTGAACTACGCCGTGGCGCTTCCCCTCGTTTCACAACCGCGCCTCGGTGACGTGCTCGCGAGTTTCCAGCTCGTGCTGGGACGCATCGTGACAGCACTGGGCATCCCGGGACTCGCCATTGAGGGACGAACGGACCTGATGCTCGACGGACGAAAAGTATCGGGCAACGCCCAACGGCGCGGCCGACGCGCGCTGCTCCAGCACGGCACTCTGCTGTACAACTTCGACCCGGGCTTCGCCACGCGATACCTGAAGGAGCCAGCGCGGCAACCCGCCTATAGAGCCGATCGCGAGCACTCGGCGTTCATGGGCAATCTCCCGCTCGATCGCGAGCGGGTGCAAGCCGCCCTGGCGAGGGCATGGGAAGACCTCGGGTGTCAGGCAGTGAATCGTGAATGTTTGCGCGAGGTGACCACACATGCATAATGGCGCAGATATGACGTCGAGCTTGCGGTCCGGCCAAAGCCGGACACGTCGTACTGCCGTAAGAGGATTCATGATCACCCAGGCTCCTTCGGTAATCAGCGCTGCGGATGCCACTCGCTACCATGCCGACGGCTTCCTCGTCGTCCGCAGCGTCTTCCCTGCCGATCGCATCGCGCTGCTCGCGGCGGAAGCCGAACGGCTTCAGCAGCGAACCGACCTCATCGACACCGACAACATCCGCTGCCGCTGGCAGGATGACGTCAACACCGGCGAGTGCCGCTTCGACTGCTTCGATCCGGTCATCGATCTGAGCCAGATGTGCGGAGACGTCGCCCGCGATCCCCGGCTGCTCGACCTGCTGGCGATCCTGTACGGTGAGCCGGCGTGCCTCTTCAAGGACAAGTTGATCTTCAAGGCGCCTGGAACGCTCGGCTACGACCTGCATCAGGACTACATCTCGTGGGAGTCGTTTCCAACGACGTTCCTGACCGTCATCGTGGCCATCGATCCTGCCACCGCCGAGAGCGGCGCAACGGAAGTCTTCACCGGCTACCACACGAAGGGATCTCTGTCTCCGAAAGACGGCCTGTATCACAAGCTGCCGAATGACGCCGTGGATCCCGCGCGCGGCGTACTGCTGGAACTGGCGCCCGGCGATGTCGCGATCTTCAGTGGCTACACGCCGCACCGGTCGGGCCCGAATCGATCGGCCAACTGGCGCCGCCTGCTGTATCTGAGTTACAACGCGCTGAGCGATGGCGGTGAGCAGCGGGATCAGCACTACACCGAGTTTCGCGGGTGGCTGCAGGATCGCTACGCCGAGTACGGAAGGACGTCGACGTTCTTTCGATGACGAGTCACGATGGCCGCACACGACGACACATCACGCCGGTTCCACGCATCGCTGAACGTCCGCGATCTCGATCGCTCGGTCGCGTTCTATCGCGTACTGCTCGGCATTGCGCCCGCGAAGCTCAGGCCAGACTACGCCAAGTTCGAGCTCTCCGATCCCCCGTTGGTGCTGTCGCTCATCCCTGGCGGAGCGGTGTCGGGCGGCAGCCTCAATCATGTCGGACTGCGCGTGCGCGATGCCGGGGAACTCGTCGAGATTCAACGCCGCCTCGAAGCGGCCGGTCACACGACCACACGGGAAGAAGGCGTCGCGTGCTGCTACTCGCGGCAAACCAAGTTCTGGATCAGCGATCCCGATCAGGCTCTGTGGGAGATCTACGTCTTTCACGAAGACATCGAGGAGCGCGGCAACGCCAACCCTCCGCACGTCGCTCCTCTGTCAGTTCCGTTTGGTACGCCGGTCGCATCGCGCGTGTGGGAACACCGGCTCACCGATCCGGTTCCGTCACGCCTGCCCCACGACGACAACAGCCTTCACGACATCCGTCTCGAGGGATCGATCAACCTGGCGCTGGGCAGTGAGAGTCGCGACAACCTGTTCCGCGAGTGCCTGCGAGCACTGCGACCGGGCGCGACGCTTCACGTGCATGGATTGTCCGGCGACCGCGAGACCCACTCACGACCTTCCCTGCCTGGGCCGGCGGCCGCCGTGCAGCACGTTCCCGCGACCGGCGCGATCGTGGACACTCTCGTTCGAACCGGGTTCGTGGACGTCCAGATCGAGAAGCTGTCGGAAACCGCCTACTTCATCGTCGACGACGTGCCTTTGCGCGAGGTCCGGATCACGGCGCGGAAGTCAGGGCATCGACCGAAGACCGCCACTCACCAGGCTGTTTATCTGGGCCCCATGGAGCGGGTCATCGACGACTTCGGGAACGTCTTCGTGCGAGGTGTGCCGACGCCGCTGAACGTGCACGACTGGCAAGTGCTCTCGAAGAGCACGGCGAAGAGCGCGTTCCTGCTATTGGATGTCTCAGCGCGCGACGCGTCGCGGACGACCAGGTGATGGCCTGCGCCGCGAACGGATGCTGATTGCTGTGCGCGCCGGCGCCGGATCGAACTGGAAACTGCAGCACCCAAGATCGAGAACACTCCGGCGCGCCACCTGACGGCGGATCGTGTCCGGCAGCGCATAGAGACGCCGGCGTCCCTGCTTGTCGACCTCCAGCAGTCCCGCCTCGCGCAGGATGCGGAGATGCTTGGAGGTGTTGTACTGCGACATACCGACGCGCTTCGCGATCTCACCGACATCGAGCGGAGCCTCGAGCAGCATCCCGACGATCCGGGCGCGCGTGCTCTCGCCGAGCGCGCGAAGCGCGACGACGCAATCGTTCGATGGGTCGAGCTCGCGTGCGGGTGCGCTATTGAGGCGATAGAACTGAAGCGGCTGACTCGACTTGCGTTCGGCCATTCGGGACGAGTCAAAATCGCACAGATCGCCCGGAGTTCGCAAGGAGGCCGTTCGTCGCTACCATGCGAGCGCACGACGGTCGCGAAAGAATCCACCGGTCGGCCCGTCCTCTGGCAACGTTGCCAGCCACACGGTCGTCTCGACCCCCTTCTCGAGCGACCGTGGTGCCGACGATCCGCCCATGTCCGTTCGCACCCAACCCGGATCGACGGCATTCACGAGAACGCCTGACGAACGGTACGACTCGGCCAGGATCCGCGTCAGGGCATTGAGCGCCGCCTTGGACATCGAGTAGGCAGGTGCGTACGTGGACATGCTCGACAGCTGACCGGCCCCCGATGAGACGTTGACGACGCGCCCGTAGCGCCGGGCGGTCATTTCCGGAACGAACACCCGGCATGTCTCGATCACGCCGAACACATTCGTCTCGAACGTTTCCCTGAAACCGTCTGCGGCGATCGACAGCACCTCGTCGTTCTCACCGAGCAGGATGGCGGCGTTATTGACCAGCACGTCGACGCGCTCCCATCGATCATGAATCGACCGGCTTGCCGCGATGATGCTCGCGGGATCGGCAACATCGAGCCGTTCGCTCACGGCGTGCTCGGCGAGATCGCCGAGGGTGCGGCGGGCACGCTCGACCGCGGCGACGTCACGCCCGGTGAGCGCGACGCGATATCCGCGTGCGAGCAACTGGCGCGCGGTCTCGAGTCCCATCCCGCGATTCGCGCCGGTAATCACCGCCACGCGGCGGTCAGGCATCGGGCGCCCGAGACGCCGAAGCGCGCGCGCGTGCGATCTGTGGAATATCCAGGTTGCCCTCCTGGTAGAACACGCTCAACGTGATCCCCGCGATCTTCCAGCCCTCGGCGGTGTGCAGCAGCTTCACGGTGTAGTGCCCGGCTACCATCCAGACGTCGCCCCCCGATGCACCACGGATGCGATGGTACGCGCGCACATGCGTGCGAGCGATCGCCCCGCCGGCTGTCGGCGCGACGACAACCGGACCAGTGATGTGCTGGGTGACGTCGAACGCACCAGCAAACGCACGCCACCCGGCAACCTGTTGATCGGCGTCGATCACGATCGCCCGATCGCCAAAGAGTGAGCTGTAGTCCATTTCGAGCGTGTCTGCGAACGTGCGGCGTACGCTATCCCACTCCTTGCTGTCGATGGCATGCAGCATCTGCGTCATCGTGTCGCCGGCCTGACTCATCTCCATCACCGCATCTCCTCGAGAAAGACGTCGGCAGCATCGACGGCAACGGACACTTGCACCGGCTGATCGTAGAAGTCGGTTTGCGTCCCTTCCGACCAGACGAGGCGCTTCACCCCGGGCAGTTGCCCATGGATGGCTTTCACGTGATCGGGAAACACGCATCCATCGCTGTGCACGAACAGCGCCGGCTGCTGCACCCGTGCGGCCGCGCGCAAACCATCGAAGCTGAACCAGTAACACCATGACAAGGTCGCCATGCTGTTGGTCCACGCGGGCACCGCGCCACGTGACCGGTTGCCGTAGTAATCGAGTTCGAAGAACATCCCCGCCTGTTCGTTGCCCGGGTCGTAGGCGGGAACCGTGTCCGTGGCTCCGGTCGAGAGATATCGCTCGAACGCCTGCCGCCCGGCATTCACTCGTGTCGTCACTCCTGCCATGCCGCCGTAGAACGGCGCCACGCTGGCCGGATCGTGATACCAGCCGGCAACGCTGATGAACCGCGCAACGCGCGAGCCTCTGGCCAGTGCCGCAAGCCCATACTGTGCGCTGGCGCAGATCGCAAGGTGCGTGAGCGTACCGGGCTCGACGCACGCGAGCGTGTCAACGAAATCGGCGGCCGCGATCAGATCGGCGATCTTGCGATCAGGTATCTCAGCCTGCCTCGGCAACCCGGCGCTCGCGCCAAAGCCGGAGAAGTCGAACGTAAACACTGTGTATCCTCGCTCGGCGAGGCGCAACGCGTAGGTCTCGGGCATCTGTTCCTTGACCGTGAGCCACGAGCCCGTCACGATAATCGCTGGCTGCTGAACATCCAGCCGATCGGTGTTCCTGAAGAGTTCTCCCACGAGCTGCACGTCACCGCGGAAGAATAGAAGCGTCGTTCGTTCAATCATGGTGAATGTCATCGAGTCTACCGGGCGGGGGTGCCGGCGGTATTGAACGATCTTGCTGTTCCGCTTCCGAGAATCGACGCCTGGACGTCCCGCCTCGGCCTGATCGAGGAGTACGAGTACCCGCCGGCGCGCGCAGAGCAAGGCCGCGTGCACGTCCATCGGGAAATGCAGATCTGCCTCAGCATCGACTTCCCGGGGCGCTACTCGTATCGCGGCCGGCTCCATGATGTTCCAGCCCGGGCAGTCTCCGTGGTGGACGCATGGGAGCCGCACGCAGTCAGCGATCCGATCGATCGCGACCGTCGATCGCACTACGTCGTCATGTATGTCGATCCGATGGCCTTTCGAGCCAGCGTGGACCTGCAGCCGGCGGCGCAACTCGATGTCGCTGTTCACGCCGACGAATTGGCCGTGACTCGCTTCCAACGCCTCGAGCGTGCGCTGCGGGCGCAGGAATCCCCGCTGGCGCAGGATGAACGGTTCTGCGAGCTGGCCGGCGCGCTCGCCGCCCGAGGTTCAACGACACGACAGGCAAGCCCGGCGGTGAAAGCGCTCCTGCGCGCGCGAGACTACATTGCCGCACGTGCTCCGGACCGCATCAGCCTGGCTCAAGTGGCGGCCATTGCCGGCCTCACGCCGTGGCACTTCGCCCGCGCCTTCCGTCGCCAGTTCGGCCTTCCACCCCACCGGTTTCAACTCGGGCTGCGCGTCGATCTCGCACGCCGGTTGCTGGCCGATGGCATCCCGGGCAGTGAAGTGGCGCATCGCACGGGATTCGCGGATCAAAGCCATCTGATTCGTTGCTTCAAGCGAATGATCGGCACGACACCCGCACGACGCCCGGCTGTGCGATAGCGTTAATGCAGCGTGTCCTGCGTGGGGATGTCGCGCAGTATCGCCGTCACCCGGCGATGCGCGAAGACGACATCGGGGACTTCCTGCAGCGCCGCGTGATAGCGCCGCTCGTACGGCGTGCCTTCTTCGTCGGGCGCGACCAGCCTGCGCGTCTGCTCGATGATGGGATCGACATCGATCCGCACATCAGGTCCATCGGACTGCAGCACATCGTCGATCCGGGCGATCAGTTCCGACACCGGCCGCAACCACGCGAACTGCGGATCGCCAACGATGATCTTGAGCATCTCGGCGGCGCCCGTGCGCCCGTGAACGCGCTCGTACGCCACCCGTTCCCAATCGAGCAGCGTGCGATGTAGCGGAACGAGGGCGTGCCTCAATTCCGTCAACAGACGACGTTGCGACTCGCGCATCTCATCTCCACCGCATGAGCGTGATGCCGGCCAGCAGCAACGCCACGCCCGCGACGCGGGTGAACGACGCGCGGACGACAGGCCCGCCAAACAGACCGTAGTGATCGACAATGAGCGCCGCCAGGAGTTGCCCGACGATGATGGTCGACAGCGTGACAGCGACACCAAGGCGCGGCGTCAGAAACGTACTGACGACGATGAAAGTGGCACTGAAGACACCACCGGTCCAAACCCACCATGGCGCGCCGCCAATGCCGGCCGTGACAGGCGCCGGCTGGCGCGTGAGCAGCGCCAGCGAGAGCACGGCCGTCAGCGCCACCGTGAACTGCGCGGCCGCGGCCCAGATCGGCCCTCCGAGGAGTCCTCCGAGCCGCGCATTGAAGACCACCATGACAGCGACAGTAGCGCCCGTCCCGAGCGCCAGCAGCAAGTAGAGGTTGTTCACGAACGCTCCGCGCTAGAGCGTTGAAGATACCTCAGAAGGACCGGCCGACCCTCCTGAGCCGGCCGAGCGCGCGCCAACGACCTTGCTCCTGGGCAGTCGAATCAGTGTCGCGCAGGTCAGGCACTTGAGGGTGACATCCAGCCGCGTCGAGTCGGGATCGGGGAGCCACAACGCCGATCGGGCGCCGCAACTCGGGCAATGGAACTCATCGGAGCTTTGCGACATATCCTTGTCCAGGGAACAACGTAAGCGCACCCACGGGCGAACACCTTCCGAATGACAGCCCGGGACCCGCCTCCCCTGGAGTCATTCTGCCACGCGAAAAGGGGCATCTTTTGATGTCTCCGTAAACTCTTCGGCAGTTGTCGAATTTGCGCCGGATTTGCCGGGGGAAGGGGCCCGAATTGGCCGTATACTTGTCGGACATCCTGGGGTGGACCTCTGAGGAGACTTCTCTCATGAGAACGTGCCTGATTGCTGTCGTCGGTTCCTTGCTGGGAGCATCGACCCTGGCGGCGCAGACCACACCGACCTTCTATAAAGACGTACTCCCGATTCTTCAGGCGAACTGCCAGGGCTGCCATCGTCCCGGCGAAGTGGCGCCGATGTCGCTGCTGACGTACGAGCAGGCGAGGCCGTGGGCCCGCGGCATCAAGGCAGCGGTCAGCAGCCGGCAGATGCCGCCATGGTTCGCCGATCCGAACTACGGTCACTTCGCCAACGAGCGGCGGCTCGTCGATCGTGAGATCGCGACACTGTCGGCGTGGGCCGATGGCGGCGCACCCGCGGGCAACGCGGCTGATGCGCCTCCACCGCTGACGTTCAATGACGGCTGGAACATCAAGCCCGACGTCATCGTCGAGATGCCGAAGCCGTTCGAGCTGCCGGCACGGGGCACCATCAACTACAAGTACATCCTCGTGAAGACGAACTTCCCCGAGGACATGTGGATCTCCGCGGCGGAAATGCGTCCTGGCGATCCCGCCGTGCTTCATCACGGCAAGGTGTGGGTGCGTCCTCCCGGATCGAAGTGGATGGAGAACGCAGTCCCGGGTGAGGCGTACGAAACGGAAAGCCATCGCGCCATCCTCGGACGCAATGCGATCGAGGAGGGCAACGACATCCTCGGGAAGTTCAATCCGGGTCTCGGCGCGCAGTCGTTCGACATCGAAGGTGCGGCCAAATTCGTCCCGAAGGGGTCGGACCTGGTCTTCGAGCTGCACTACACGACATCCGGCAAGCCAGCGGCCGACGTGTCGAAGCTCGGTCTCGTGCTGGCCAAGGACCCGCCGCAGAAGCGCTACTTCTTCCACGCCGGACCAACGGCACTGAACCTCGCGATTCCTCCGGGCGAGGGAGCGGCGGAAGTGGTGAGCGAGATCACCTTCGGTGAGGACGCCAAGCTCGTATACGCGCAGCCGCACATGCATCTTCGCGGCAAGGACTTCGAGCTCCGCATCGTCACGCCCGACAACGCACCGGTGACCGTGCTCAAGGGCAACTTCGATTTCGAGTGGCAGATGGGCTATCAGTACGCCGAGCCGATCGCGCTGCCGAAGGGTTCGAAGCTCCAGCTGATCACCCACTTCGACAACTCCACTGCCAATCGCTTCAATCCCGATGCAACGAAGAAGGTCGTGTGGGGTCCACAGAACTGGGATGAAATGAGCAACTGCTTCATCGGCGTGCTCTTTGATCGAGGCACGGCACCGGAGAAAGTGTTCCTGAGGTCCGGTCCAAGCATGCTGCCGCGCGGTGAATCGGGTCCAACGCTGGCCGCGTTCAACCAGGCAACGGGCACTGCGCAGGCGACCAACGGGAACATCAACGCGAACGCCGCACCGGCAACCAACGGCGGGCCTGGCAGCTTCGAGAAATAATTCCTGATGCCGGGTCCACGGGAGTGGGACCGGCCTGCGAACGTAGGGCGGGTCTTGTTCTTCAGACCCGCCCTTTTATTTGGACCACTTCTCGTTGTCGCAGTGGAACTCCAGCAGATCCGTATCGGGAAGGAGATTGAACTTCACCGTCGTTGACCACGGCCTGGTGAAGGTCTTCGGATCGTCGAACGTGAACTCGATCTCCATGTGACCGAAGTCGATGCGCCGAAGCCGCTCGGTCGTGGTCAGCGCTTCTGTGTGTGGCGTGCCTCCCGCATCGAGCCACGACTTGTCGTTGAATCCGGATGTCCGAATGACGAAGGTATCCCCATCCCAGGATCCCACCGAGTAACCCAGCCACGCCGGTTGCGGATCGACCGGAAGCGATCGTCCATCGGTAAAGACCTGCCGCCAGTTGTTGAATTCTTCGAAGAGGATGATCGTCACGCCAGCGGTCGGGATGATCTTGAAAGGCAACGTGCGCGTCAGCATCGCGTCGGGAATGCCGTGTGGAAGGCAGCGCTCGGTCGGCGCACCCACACCCAGCACCTTCTGGCGCTGCTCGTGCAGCGTCCTCGCCCATGGCAGGAAGGGCGCGCCGCCAGGCAGATCCGACGCGATGTCGTACACGTACTTGGACCGAATCCGGCCATCGGTCGGCATGACGCGGTCGCCAACGACTTCCCACACGCCTGACAGGTCCGGCTTGCCGTCGGCGGTTCTTGGGGCTGGCGCGGTGAGATTCGGCGTCCCATCAGGAAGCCGCGGCGTGCCCGGCGACTTCTGATCGAGCCATTGCGCATTCGCCACGATGCTCAGCAGCGCCACCGCGACGACGACGGCGCTTGCCAACGGCCGGGCGATCATACCGGCAGACCAGGCGGGCCGTCCTGACAGCTCGGGCAACAGCGATGCGGAATCTCCGCGCCATAGATGCCGTACTCGTGGCCACACACGCTGCACCGCACCATGAAGACATGCTGCTCGGGCTCACCTCCGGTACGGGTGGTTTTCGCAACGACTTCCTGTCCCTCTTCGTTGCGATACCCGACCTCCGTCACGCGCTCCCACGATATGCCCATGTTCATCTGCCGCATATTGCGCGCCTTGGCGATATGTTTCGTCACCGCGTCGCCTGCGAGCCCCATATCGTGCAGTTGTGTACGGAGAGTCTCTTCCGTCAGCAGTTCCAGGGATCGGACGAACTCCTCCACGGCCGCCAGCGCTGCCGCTGGTGAGCTCCATTGAACCGGCGGCGCTGATCGGATCCAGTCGTTATGACGGAAGATCGCGAACCGCTCCCCTTCGGGACGCTCGAAGCTCAGGACGACAAACTCCGCGGGAAAAATCGGAGCCGCCATGGCATCACCGTCGTGCGTAAGTCATCTTTCGCGTGCGGCTGCCCTGCGTACGCTCGAGAGTCAGCGCGCCGTCGTCAAGACGATACACGTCGGAAATCTCGAACCGCAGCTTTCCCTCGGGTCCGTCGATCGTCCGCGTGACCGCGATGACGAGCGCACCGTCCCGGCGCGATGCCTTCGCGCGCGTATCCCACCCGAGCGGCCCGGGCACCACTGTCTCGGCCCCATCGAGACGATACGTCGCCGACGCCATCTGTCCTTCAGTCCCGGTGTTGGACTCGATGGTGACCGAGTTGGCTGATTCCGTAATCCTCAAGCGCGAGGGCGTCGAGTAGCCAGCGAAGTTGCCACGCCCGCTCTGACTCGACAACTGCCACTGCCCTGACAGCAACGAACCGGCCAGCGGCGGGCTCGCTATTGCTGGTTCAGGGCTCGTGTTCCTCGATCCGGGACTCGCGGCTGACACTTCGTTGCTCGCTCGCGCCGCTCTCGGTGCGGGCGTCTCCGCATCGCCCACGCCATCGTCAGTCACGACGCTTCCCGCCGCCTCCAGCTTCCGAGCACCGCTCAGGAGGTTTGCCATCGCGAGATTGCCTTCGTGGCAGCCATACTCGAAGATCGCCTCATCGTCGTTGCGTGTCAGCGGCATCGCAAACGTCCACGGCCTCGACCACGACGTCGGGTCATCGACTGTCACCGACCACTCGATCTTGTCAGGTGCAACCAGGGTGAAACGCTCGATCAGCGTCAGCGCCTCGGGATTGGAACCTCGGTACACCGGTTCGTTCCTGAACCGGCTCGTCTCGACGACCAGCGTGTTGCCGTCCCACCGGCCGCGCGGTTCGCCCATGTACTGACGAATCGCCGTTCCAACCTGCGGACGCCCATCGAGCGGGATGATGCGCGTCTCGTGCACCATCTCGTACGAGATCGCCACGTAGCCCGGGCTCTGGATGATGCGATACGAGTTGCCGTAGTTGGCCGGCATCATCGAACCCGGCAGGCCGCGCGTGATGCAGCGATCGTAGAGACTGCGGTCCGTGTACGAATCCGACGGTCCCCGGCCTTTGCGTGCGGCCGCTCGTGCGGCGACGCGTGCGGCAGATGCCTTCTGCCCTTCGGGGCTCATCGCCGGAATGCGTCCGTCGGCGGGATCGACGACGAACCACGGGCGGCTGCCCCGGCTGGCTTCGAAGCGATCGTAGAAAGCAGGAGCGCCGCCAAAGTTGCCGGCAACGGGATCGCCACCGGTGAACGGCGAGTTGAGGAGCAGTTCGTCAGCCCGCTCTTTTACGAGTTGCTCGAGCTCGTTGCCCTTGATCTGATCGATCGTGCGTCCCTCGAACTCCGCGGGTCGCTCGAACGGCGTCCCCTGCTCGTACTTGTTCGAGTAGTTGCCTTGCAGATCGGGATCGCCCCACGGTGTACGAGGCAACATCCACGTCTGCCCCAGAACAGGTGCAGACAACAGCGCGAGAAGCGTGACCACGAGACTCACTCGCCTCTTCATAGAACCCTCCTGGGGCGTGCTTGATTATCTGCGATTCTCACGGCCCCGAGGCACCGCACTTTTGCGCGTCGCTCGACCGCCGAGGGACGAATCACGCCGGAAACCCAGCCGGTACGACGCTCGCATCGTCGTCGACCAGCCCGAGATCATGACTGAGAAGAACATCCAGGGCGCTCCGGCGATCGTGGTGGAAGTCGTGTCGAAAAGCACCCGGCGCTGTGACGAACGGATCAAGAAGGATCTGTTCGATCGGGGTGGCGTGCGCGAGTACTGGATCGTCGATCCCGATCGCAGCCATGTGATCGTCCATCGCCGCGACAGCGCCGGTTTCGACGCACGAACACCGCTCGCTGCTACCCGCGACGCGGTGCTCACGAGCCCGCTGCTTCCGGGATTCTCACTTTCCGTACCTGAGCTATTCAAACCAACGCTGTAGACTTCTCGTCAGAGAAGTCAGCCATCGCCTGCCGCCTGAGGGGACCTTACACATGCGAGTTGACCGACTCTTCGTGCTGGTTGTTGTTCTGATTGCGCTGGGAGCAGGGCCTTCATTTGCGCAGTCCCCCTACGTGAGCGCCGCGCTGGTCGGTGACGTGTTGCTGAATACGCACGTTGAAACGTCGCTGGGAGGGGATATCCCGAGTGGCGGCGAGGCGATCGGGTTCGCCCTTCGCGTCGGCACACCGCTTGGCAGCCGGTGGGGCGTGGAGCTCGAGTTCACACGTGCCGGCGAGATCGAAACGGAGTTCGAGGGCTCGATCCCACTGGCGAGCAGGGCCGGCACGACCGTCTCATGGACATCGGCTGTACCGGGCACTCCGCCAAACCTCGACCTGTTGTCGATTCTCCAGCGACCCGTGTCCTACAGCCTCCGCACGACCCAGCGGCACAGCACGCTGTCGACGACTGTGTGGATGAACCAGGAACTGTCGCCACGCGTTTCGCTGGTGTACCTGGCGGGCATGGGGTTCCAGCGGTCCACGTTCGAGAGTGAATCGCGCTTCGGCAGCCTGCCTCTGCCACCGGGGATCAGCATCCCGAGCATTTTGCCGGCCTCGACGAAGACGGTTAGCTACGGCGTCAGACCACTAGCCGGCCTCGAAGCCCGCATCGAGCTGACCGAGCACGTCGACCTCGTGCCTGGCATACGGCTTCATGGGCTCGACAACGGCTGGCTGTTACGCCCGGCAGTTGGCCTCGCCTGGAACTTCTGACTACTCGCAGGTCGCGGAGACTGGCGAGATGCCTCGAACGTTCAGACCGTCAGCACCGGCGTCGCCCATCAACGTCGCACGCACCGACATCCGATAGCCGACGTACTTGTCGAGCGAGGTGAGCACGAACTTCAGCGAGTACTCACGGTCGCCGAGCGGCGCGTTGACGTCGGGCGTGTTGCTCTCGAACACGCGGGCCGGACGCGATCCCCTCGTCAGCTTCCAGTCGCGGCCCTCGCCCTTCGCGAGACAGCCGACGACGTGCGCGAAAGCGTTCGCCGGTAGTTCGGTTGAGCCGCCCTTCTTGACGATCTGCACCCCCTCGCTCGAGGCGGCAGTCAGTTCGCGCGCACCGGATGGAAACCCGTTGGTGTTCAAGATGTGGGCAACAATGTCCACGTAGGTCGGCGCGCCGAGTGTGCCGGCCAGCGAGCCGTCCTCGGAGAACGGCATGTTCTTGCTG
Organism: Acidobacteriota bacterium; assembly: GCA_032156805.1. Lineage (GTDB taxonomy): Bacteria > Acidobacteriota > Vicinamibacteria > Vicinamibacterales > UBA2999 > Gp6-AA40. The sequence goes on along the minus strand of JALDXQ010000001.1, from coordinate 139,546 downwards.
ATTCGACTCAGCATGTAGTCAACAGTCGATTCCTGCCAGTCGGCCCAGAACCGATCGCCCTTGAGAGCCTGCCGCTCGCCGCCCTCGAGGGTACCGCCGTGGCACTCCGCGCAATTGGCGAGGTAGAAGCCTCGTCCTCGCTCCGCCTGCGCCGTGGTGAACACGCCGTCCCACACCGTCCTGGCCGCCGCCTGACCGCTGACCACCTGCTCGCCACCGATCCGAGTGAAGACGACGAACGCACAGAGAAAAATGACAGACGCAACTCGCACAAGTATCCGCATCACCTGTGGATGATATCGGATGCCCGCCGGATTTCGCTACGCGCTGGCCTTCTGCGCGGGCCGATGCGTCTGCCACCACGCACGGGCACGTTCCTCGCTCCACGGGTTCGGCCCGCTGATCTCCGCCAACCGCTGCGCTAGCGCTCGCGCGGATTGCGGCCGGTCTGCGGGACTCTTGGCGAGGCACTCCAGGATCAATTGATCGAGTGCAGGCGGAATCGGCAATTCGGATGAGGCCGACGGTGCAGGCGGTTCGGTCTTTGCGTGCTGTACCAGGACCGCCATGGGAGTCTCGCCGGCGAACACAGGTTTCCCCGTCAGCATGAAATAGGCAACGCACCCGGTCGCGTAGATGTCGGCACGACTATCGACTGGCGATCCCATTGCCTGCTCGGGTGCGATGTAGGCCGGCGTCCCCTGCACGATGTTGTCGAGCGTGAACCCAATCGCAATCGCGCCGGTCTCGGTCAGCTCGGGAGTGCCTTTGGCAATGCCGAAGTCGAGCACCTTCACGAAGTCATGCTCGCCGCCGTACCGGCACACGAACAGGTTGGCGGGCTTGATGTCGCGATGAACAAGCCCGTGCGATTCGGCCTCCGACAGCGACTGGCACACCTGGCGCAGCAGGTAGATCGCGCGCTCGGGCGGTAGCGGACCATATCGTTCCACCAGCCTCTGAAGGTCGAGGCCATCGAGCAGTTCCATCACGTAATAGAAGCTGCCATCGTCGGCCACGCCAAAGTCGAAGAGCTGGACGGTGTGCGGTGAAGACAGAGCGGCAGTGACCTGCGCCTCCCGCTCGAATCGGCGAATCGCATCCTCGGACCCCTGAACGTTCCCTGAGCGAATCAGTTTGACCGCAGCCGGGCGTGCAAGCAGACGATGCTTCGCGCGCCAGACTTCGCCCATGCCGCCTTGCCCCAGACGTTCGACAAGGCGATAGCTTCCCAGCTCGCGGGCTTCGGTGACCGCCTTGCCGAGGGTGTAGACGACGCGTGCGCCGACGTACGCCATGATCGTGATGAGGATGTAGGGCAACACGATCCAGAAGAAGAACGTGTCTGCCGTCGGGCGGAAGGTGGTGCGTTCGGTCAGCACCATGAACCCGATGACGACAGGAGCAGCGGTCAGGGACGCGAGCGTCATCACTGCCGCCTTGACCGGGCGCGTCGGGATCACCACCGTGAACAGCGGCGCCCACGCGGCGACCCACGACAGCCCGATCCACCCGTTCATATCGAGACGTGAAGGCTCGAGGTACTCGGCCAGCGCGATGCCGTAGCAGCTCACCACCTCGAACACCAGGCCGACATTCATCACCGTCGGCAACGACACGCGCTTGCTCGTGGTCAGCGCCGCAACCGCGAGCGCAATCGCAATGGAGATCACCCCGGCGACCCAGTGCTCGGGATTCGTCCAGAAGTGCGCTCGCCACTCGGGATCGATCAGATTGGGGAAGAACCCCGCCATGAAGAACGTGAAGGCGTAGAGCAGGGCCAGGATGCGAAGCCGGCTGGCTGATTGGCTGAGTAGCTCCGGGGCGAGCGAGCCTGTGGTCCGGTGGCCGGTCGTCGACGATCGCGCGGCGTCGCGGGGCTGCAGGAGGGTGACACCTGACATCATCAGTGAAGGCTCGAGGCTCTCGGCTGTCGGCTTTTGGGCGTCAAGCCTCGCTTGAAAGAATCATATGGTACGCGCTCTGACCGTCGCACAAGCCTGTCTCTTCTTTCAATTGAAGCATCGGTTGCTCGAGTTTCTCGCAACCGCAAATAGCTTCACATCGTCTCGATCGAAGGATCAGCTAGATTATTCGGCGGCAACTCCCGGGTCGGTGAGGTGATTGCATCCGAGGGCGCATGTGACTGCCGAAGAGACGTATCTCGAAAAGGCCATCGATCGCTATTCGCCCGAGGTTGCAACCGTGGCACGGGCGGGACTCGAGAAGATGCGCATGCGCTTCCCAGGCGCACGCGTATTGGTCTTCGAACGCCGCCAGAACCTGCCGATCGGCTTCGCGCCATCGGAGCGGGGCAACCCGGTGTTTTCAATCGTGCTCTACCCTCGCTGGGTCCGCTTCTTCTTCCTCGAAGGCATCGCGATCGAGGACCCGGAGGGACGCCTCGAAGGCAATGGCAACCTGGTCCGCTCGATTCGCCTGAACGAGCGCGCGGCGATCCTCGACGATCCCTATATCAAGAGGCTGATGAAGCAGGCGTTGAAGGTCGCGCAAGCGGATTTGAAGTCGGGAAAGGGCCAGGTCGTGCTGAAATCGAAAATCGGAAGGTAATCGGTCTGACAGCTGGACCTCTCGAGGCTTGCCATGAATGAGCCTGCGCATGATGCAGGCGAGTCGAATGGTGCCGGAGGAGGGAATCGAACCCACACGCCGGGTAACCGGCGCGAGATTTTGAGTCTCGTGCGTCTGCCAGTTTCGCCACTCCGGCCCGGAACACCCAGTATAACAAGCCCTGCGGGGTATACTGCCCGGACACTTCCGTTCACCGCAACGCACCACGACCTCATGACCAACATCGGCGCATCCGTCGCCTTCGAGGGCGACCTTACCTGTGATGAAGACATCACGTTCGAGGGCCGCCTGGCCGGCAACATCTACGTCCGCGACGCCGCACTCATCGTGGCGCCAGCCGCTCATTTGGAAGCCACCATCCGAGCCCAGCGCGTCGTCGTCCACGGCACGGTACAGGGCGCCATCTCGGCCGGTCAACGCATCGAGCTCACCTCCACGGCCAAGGTCACAGGCGACCTCAGCGCGTCGCAAATCGTCATCACCGACGGCGCTCAGTTCAACGGCAGTATCGACATGAGCCGGCGGACAATCGCCGCCAAAGTGGCGCAATACAAGGCTGGGGCGAAATAAGCGAAAAGTTCGGCGTTCCTGTGAACACGAACCCTGGACGATGAACATGGAAGCGTGAACTGCCCGATCATCGTTTGGCCGCGACAATGCCTGCCACCATCCGTCCCTCGAAATCTCCTTCCCGACTCGCGAGAACCTCGAGCGGCTGCACCAGCTTCGGAAGCTCCCCTGGCTCGAGCAGGAACGCTGGGTTCGTCGGCTTCCCGCGCGCGGCCTGCGCGCGCGTGAACGTCTCGTAGACCAGCACACCTCCGCGCCGCAGCGCCTTCACAATCGACGGGACGAGCGGCCGATGCAGGTAGTGCACGACGACGATGAGGTCGAAGGAGTCGGGCGCGAGGAAGGGCCGGCCATTCTCGAGATCGATGACAGCAGTTCGGATCGACAATCCGCGACGCGCCGCTTCCTCGCTCAACGTACCAATCGCGGCGGCATCCCGATCGACGGCCAGCGTCCGGAAGCCCTGCTCGGCGAGCCAGATGGCATGTCGGCCGGAGCCACAGGCCAGATCGAGACTGTCGCCATCGGCTGGCAAAAAACGTCGATTGCCGGTGAGCCACGCGCTCGGGCTGGTCATGCGCGCGCTGCCTTCGCAATCGCGTGACCGGCGATCCATCCCGACGACCACGCCCACTGAAAGTTGAATCCGCCCAGGCGTCCGTCCACGTCGAGAATCTCCCCCACCAGGAACAACCTCGGGCAAACCCGCGACTGCATCGTGGCGGGATCGATCTCGTCGAGTGGGATGCCGCCAGACGTGACCTCGGCGTAGGAATACCCGCGGCTGTCGACCACGGCAAGCGGCATATCGAGCAGCGCGTGCAACAGTCGACGCCGATCGCTCTTCGCCAGGTGCGCCATCGTCGTCCCCTGATCGATGCCGTTCGAGACGATCCAGGCGTCCGCAACAGACGCGGGAAGACGAGTCGCGAGAACGGTCGAGACGAGCGCCTTCGGGCGCCCGCGCTCCTGAGACAGGAGCCAGTCCTCGAGTGACTCGAACGTCTCGCCCGGGCAGACACTCAAGCGCACACTGGCCGCGTGTCCGGACAGTCGAGCGCGATGCCAGTGGCGGGACATGTTCAATGCAACAGGACCGCTGACACCGAAGTGCGTCCACAGCATCGCGCCATCGAGTCGCGTGGCGATCGCGCCGTCAACATGGAGGGTCAGCATCGCTTCGTGGGAGACGCCGGCCAGTCCGGCATGCCGATCGCCTTCGAGAACCAGGGGCGCCAGAGCAGGCGTCGTATCGACGTACCCGTGTCCGAGCCGTCGACCGAGCTCGTAACCAAATCCATCACTCCCGGTTTTCGGCAGCGAGCGGCCACCGGTCGCGAGGACCACCACGTGCGCTTCATGGCGCTCGCCGTCTGACGTCTCGACGACAAAGCCGTCGCCTACTCGACCGACGGACTGCACACGACGGCCGGTCTCGATTGCAATGCCCAGCCGCCGTGCTTCAGCGAGCAACGCGTCCAGCACCGTCCTCGATCGATTGGTATCCGGAAACAGCTTCCCGTCCTCTTCCTCGTGCAGTGTCACCCCGAGTGCTTCGAAGAATGCCGCCGCGCGCTCGGCGGGAAATGCGCGCAGCACGTGGCGAACCACACGCGAAGGGCCGCCCCAGAAGTCGCGCTCGGTCACGATCCGATTTGTAACGTTGCAACGCGATCCCCCACTCACCAGGATCTTCGCGCCGATCTTCGAGGCACCGTCGAGGCACCGCACGTCGAGCGCCGGAGCCGCTCGCGCAGCGAATATCGCAGTGGCCAGCCCTGCCGCGCCGGCACCAATGATCACGACCTTCACTGTTCCAGGTTCCGGTTCCGTTGGGAGTTGGGACTTGGTCGTTGGGAGTTCACCGTTGAGAATACCCGAGATGCAGCACGCCGACCCTGCAACCGCGGACCATCACGATTCGAAACCTGCCATCCATCAACCACGCCTCTCCGGCGACATCATCGGCGGCGTCACCACGTTCTTCACGATGGCGTACATCGTCGTGGTGAATCCCGGCATCCTCGCATCAACGGGCACTGGGATGGCTTTCTCGGGCGTCCGACCCGGCCACACTGCTTCGCATGGGCACACTCGATCATCGCGCGATCTTCCTCCTCGGCGGCGTGCTCATCGCGGCTGCGCTGATGCGGCGACAGAATCCGCTCGCATTCCTCGCGGCAATCTTTGTCGTGACCGGTGTGGCGTGGACCTTTGGCTACGCCGCGCCACCCGAGCGCATCGTGAGCGCACCCGACTTCTCGTCCGTGTTCTTCAAGCTGGACATTCCGGGCGCCCTGCGACTCGCTCTGGTGCCGGCGATCATCACGATCCTTTTCACCGATCTCTTCGACTCGCTCTCGACGTTCATCGGTGTGGCCAGTGCATCTGGCCTCGTCGATCGCGACGGGAAGCCGATCAATCTTCGACGCGGCCTGATCGTTGACTCTTTCGCGACCTTCGGGGCGGGACTCGTCGGCACATCGCCGGGAACGGCCTACGTCGAGAGCATCGCGGGAATCCGCATGGGTGCGCGCACGGGACGCGCCTCGGTTGTCACAGCGCTGTGCTTCTTGCCCTGCTTGTTCGTGGCACCGCTCGCATCCGCAGTTCCCGGCTACGCGACCGCGGCTGTGCTCGTGCTCGTCGGGCTCGCCATGTTCCGGACGGTGACGACGATCGACTTCACCTCGCTGGAGGACGGGCTGCCGGCCTTCGTGACGATCGTCCTGATTCCCCTCACACTGTCGATCTCACAAGGCATCCTGTGGGGCTTCCTGCTCCATGCCCTGCTTTACGCCGTCGTCGGCCGCGCGCGCGAACTCAAGCCCGCGCTCTGGGTCCTTGCGGTGATCTCGGCGGGGTTGATCGTATTGGGCCATTGAGGTCTGGCTGAAGCCGGACACTACGTCGCTACGTGGCGATGTAGCGCTCGAGCTGCTCGATCGTAAACTGCTGCTGATCGATCATGGCCTTCACGAGATCGCCGATCGAGACGAGCCCCAGCACTGTGTCCCCGTCCATCACCGGCAGGTGCCTGATCCGCTCGCGCGTCATCAACGCCATGCCATGCTCGACGCTGTCTGTCGGCGCCACCCACACCAGGCGGGTCGTCATGATGCTGCGGACCCTGGTGTCGCGCGACGAGCGCCCGTCGAGGATGATCTTTCGGGCGTAGTCACGCTCGGACATGATACCGACTGGCCGATCGTTCTCGAGAATGAGCAAGGCGCCGATGTTCTTCTCCGCCATCAGCGTCAATCCGGCAAACACGGTTGCATCCGGCGAGATAGACCATACTTGCGACCCTTTGCTCGCCAGCACTTGCAACATCGACAGCATAGAGTCCTCCCTTCAGCACGTCCAGAAGGGGAAAGACTAGCACCGGTACAATATTGGGTCTATGGCTGACGACGCCGTAAAAGCCCTGCCGTGCGGGTGCGAGGCGCGCACCTACCGAGACTTCCTCGGCCGTGTCGTGGGCACGATTGTCACCACGTCGGCAACGTGTCAACGCAGTGACCACGCGATCGGGCAGACGGTCATCATGCCGGGACGAGAAAACGCCAGACCCGAATGACGTCACCCTCCGATCCGACAGTGTTGTGGCGGATGTCTCGCGGGCGCTCGACGGCGCACGCCACCGTCTTCCCGGGCGATGGCCAGAGCACGGTCACCTGGTTCTTCGACGGGGTCATGGACCGGGCGGAAAACTACGACACACTCGATCTCGCGCTGGCGCGAGCGGACCAGATCCGCGGCATCCTCGTCAAAGACGGGTGGAAAGAAGCGTGAGGTCCGGCCAAAACCGGACACTACGACTATCATTGAACGAGTGGACACAGTAAGACTTCACAGGACCGTCGGTGTTCGGGTCGGCCGCGTCCAGGTTGGTGGTGGCGCGCCTGTCGTCGTTCAGTCGATGACGATGACGGATACGGCGGACGCAGCGGCAACAGCCCGGCAGTGCATCGAGCTGGCCGAAGCCGGATCGGAGATGGTGCGCGTCACGGTCAACCTTCCCGAAGCGGCGGCCGCCGTACCCGAGATCAAGCAACGGATGCTCGATGCTGGCTGCACCGCGCCGCTCATCGGCGACTTTCACTACAACGGCCATCTCCTGCTGACGCGCTATCCCGCATGTGCGTCCGCACTCGACAAATACCGCATCAATCCGGGCAACGTCGGCACCGGCAAACGGCGCGACGAGCAGTTCGCCACGATCTGCAAAGTCGCGATTGATCACGACAAGCCGGTTCGCATCGGCGTCAACGGCGGCTCGCTGAACCAGGAACTGGTCGTTGCCAAGATGCAGGAGAACACGACGCGAGGACTGGGCAAGAGCTCGGAAGCAATCCTCAACGAGTGCATGGTGATCTCAGGCATCGAATCGACGGAGCTCGCGCTCGAGACCGGCCTGCGCAAGGATCAGATCATCATCTCGTGCAAGGTCTCGCGGCCGCGGGACCTCCTGTCCATTTATCGCGATCTGGCGCGCAAGACCGATCAGCCGCTGCACCTCGGATTGACCGAAGCCGGCATGGGCACGAAAGGGCTCGTGTGGTCGGCGTCAGCGATCGGCATCCTGCTGAATGAGGGCATCGGTGACACCATCCGCGTGTCGCTGACACCGCGCCCCGGCGGGGACCGTCGCGAAGAGGTGTATGCGGCGTGCGAACTGCTGCAGGCCCTCGGGCTTCGCTCGTTCGCGCCAAGCGTGACGGCGTGCCCGGGCTGCGGTCGCACGACGAGCTCGACATTCCAGGAACTCGCCGAGCGCACGCAGGACTACATTCGATCGCAAATGCCCGAATGGAAGAAGCGCTATGAAGGCGTCGAGACGCTGACCCTTGCGGTCATGGGTTGTGTCGTCAACGGCCCGGGCGAGTCGAAGGCAGCCAATATCGGGATCAGCCTTCCCGGCACCGGTGAAGCACCCAACTGCCCGGTGTTCATCGACGGCGAGCACTTCACGACGCTGCGAGGCACGTACGACGAGCTGGCCGAGGGCTTCCGCGCGCTCGTCGATAACTACGTCGCCACGCGGTATTCGGCGCGGTCGTAGCGAGCGCGCTCATCCTTTCGATCGCCCTCTCTCCGCCTGAGCTCACCCTGTCAGGACGCGTGCAGACGCCCGAATCGGCGCCTGCACCTTCGTTTGTGCTGGCATCGTTCTCGCAGTGATCCGTCTCGGCTGAACTGCACAGGAGGTGCTCAGCTGATGCGTGTCGTATCTGTCTTATTACTTCTCGCGCTCGGTGCGGGGTGCGCGCACAAGCCACCCGATACACCGGAGCCCACACCGCCGACGACGCAGGCGCCGCCGCAGACGTCAACGCCTGCGACGCCACCACCGGCGCAGCCGACCCCGACGGGCAAACCGGCGCCGCAGACCGCCAAGCCGCCCGCGCCCAAGGCGCCACCTGCGAAGCCCGCCCCAACGGCCGCAGCCGCGCCGAAAAATGCGCCGCCGCGTGCGGCCACGAAGGCTCCGGCGCTCGACCTCGACGCACTCAAGGAGCGGCTCAAGGCGACCGACGCGATCGGTGTCTTCACGAAGTTGTCGCTGAAGAACCAGGTTGACGATCTGTTGGACAAGTTCCGTGACCACTACGCCGGCAAGCGCGGCGTCACGATGCCCCAACTGCGACAGTCGTATGACCTGCTGTTGATGAAGGTGCTGTCCTTGTTGCAGGACGACGACCAGACGCTGGCGTCCGACATCGTGGCTTCACGGGAAGCCATCTGGGGCTTGCTCTCGGACCCGAAGAAGTTCGCGGCCCTCGACGTGTGAACCCAGGAGACTCTATGACCAGATACTCATCGACAGTGATTCGAGCGTTCGTCGTCGCCGCGTTCCTGGCAGCGCCCGTCTTTGCTCAGGACGATGCAGCGCTCAGGAAGGACCTGACGTCGGTCATCGCGCTGCACGGACAGCCGTGTGGTGAGGTCGTCAGCGTCAAGGTGCAGAAAGAGAACGACTACTTAGCGTCGTGCAAGGATGGCAATCGCTACCACGTGTACGAGAACGACAAGGGACGCGTGGTTGTCGACAAGCAGTAGACGTACAGTTCATGGTTCACAGTTCACGGTTCACGGTGAACTCTGAACCGTGAACTGCTCTTAACGCGTCGAGGATGACGCCGCTTCTTTCTCCGCGGCACGCGCCGCGCTCAGCATGTTGAACATCGAGTGATTGCCTTCGTGGCAGGCATACTCGAACATCTCTTCCGACTGCGTCTTCAGGTTGAGCGCTGCCGTCCATGGCTTCGCGAACGTCGTCGCGTCATCGACGGTCACCTCGTAGCGAAGATCGCTGGGGCCAACGCGCGTGAAGCGTTCGACGAGATGCAGATTCTGCCCGGCACCGCGATAGTTCGTCGCATCGCTGAAGTTCTTCACGTCGACAACGAGCGTGTTTCCTTCCCAGCGGCCACGTGAATCGCCGTGGTACTGCCGAATCGTCGGGCTGATGTGGTCGCGGCCGTCGAGCGGGATGATCCGGGTCTCGTGAATCATCTCGTAGGTGATCGCGACAAAGCCCGGCCCCTGCACGATGCGCGTATTCGCGTTGTAGACCGCCGGGAACATCGAGCCGGGAATGCCGCGCGTGATGCAGCGATCGTAGAGCGTGAAGTCGGTGGGCCCGTTGAAGGGACCGGTGCCGAAGCTGCCGCGAACCTGGCGCTGCTGCCGGGTGCGTGCCGCCGCGGTGATCTCGGGAATCCGGCCGTCCGGCGGATCGATCACCATCGACGTGCGTCGTGAAGGATTGCCCCGCTCCAGCCAATGCGGCGGCGGCGACGTGGCTGATCCGACCGCACCAGCGTTACGCGTGTCGGCCGTCTCGAGATCGAACTCCGCGTTGTCTCGATCCCGCTCGGCGCGAAGACGATCCGCGGCCTTCGTGAACTCCTCGTCACTCAACTCCTGGCGGGTGCCGAGTTCCTTCGGACGCTCGAACGGCACACCAAGCTCGCCCTGACTCGTCCAGTCACCCTGGAGATCGGGATCGCCCCACGGAGTACGGGGCGACTCCGATGCGGACTGCGCGACGGACAACCCCGGAAGGGCAACAACACCAATGAACAAAGCTACAGCGAGGACCGATATGGGCTGCGCTCGCATAGATCACTCCTTCATTCGTCAACACATGATACTCAGAACCTCGTCGTCTTCGTGTCACCGGTGATCAACCTGGCCCCGCGCTGAAACGTGAGGTAGGCCATGGCCCATTCGAACAGCACGACGACCCTGTTTCTGAAGCCCACGAGCATGACGATGTGCAGGAACAGCCACGCCAGCCAGGCGAGCACGCCGGAGAGCCTGATCCATCCCAGGTCGCTGATGGCGGCGCGCCGGCCCACAATCGCCATACTGCCCAGGTCGCGATAGACGAACGGGGTCGAGGGCTGACCCTTCAGCCGGCGAAGGATGTTCTTCGCCGCATGACGTGCGCCCTGCATCGCGGTCTGCGCGACTCCTGGCAGCAGCTTGCCGCCCTGCATGGCTGCGGCAGCATCGCCGGCGACGAACACGTCCGGGTGGCCTGGGATCGAGAGATCGGGCTCGACGATCACGCGCCCTGCTCGATCGAGTGGAACACCGAGCGTCTTCACCAGAGACGATGCCGCAACGCCGGCAGCCCAAAGCACCGTGCCTGCATCGACGCGCTCGGCTCCGATCATGACGCCGTGCGAGTCAACGCCGGTCACAGCGACCCCTTCGCGGACCTCGATGCCGAGCCGGACCAGCGACGCGCGCGCGGCGTTGCGCAGGTTCTCCGGGAATGTCTGAAGGATCGTCGGCCCGGCCTCGACGAGCAGAATGCGGGCGCGCGTCGTATCGATCGCGTGGAACTCGTCACGCAGTGTCTGTCGCGCGATCTCGGCAAGCGTGCCGGCGAGCTCGACGCCGGTAGGGCCACCGCCGACGATCACAAAAGTGAGCAACTCGCCGCGCCGGCGATCGTCTTCCTCGCGCTCGGCGCGCTCGAACGCGATGAGGATACGCCGCCTGATGGCAATGGCATCCTCGAGTGTCTTCAGCCCGGGGGCATTGGGCTCCCAATCGCCATGACCGAAGTACGCGTGTTTCGAACCAGTGGCGACGATCAGCCAGTCGTAGTCGAGTGAGCCGCCGTCTGACAGCTCGATACGCCTGGCATCGACATCGATACGCGTGGCGTTCGCCAGCAGCACCCTGACGTTCCTGAGGCTTCGCAGGATCCAGCGAATCGGCGCAGCGATATCACCGGGCGAAAGCGTTGCCGTTGCGACTTGATAGAGGAGCGGCTGGAAGACGTGATGATTGCGGCGATCGATGAGCGTCACGCGCACATCGGCGTTGCGGAATGCCCTGGCGGCGGAGAGGCCACCGAAGCCGCCGCCGATGATGACGATGTGAGGTGTCACGGCTCTGGGCTCTGGACTTTCGGCTCTTGGCCAGTGGGTTCCATCTTCGCGCCTAGAGCCGAGAGCCTAAAGCCAAGAGCCTCCTACGCCCAGCGGAAGCCCTGCTTCGAGATTGGCAGCGACCGGATGCGCTTGCCGGTTGCGGCGAAGATCGCATTCGCCAATGCCGGAATCGTCGGCGGCAGTGCTGGCTCGCCCAGGCCCGTCGGCGGATTGTCGGTGACGACGAAGTGCACGTCCACCTCGGGCGCCTGATTGATCCGCACTGTTGGGTACTGGTTGAAGTTCCCCTGCACCGCCTTGCCACCCTGGATCGAGATCTCCCACCCCATCAGATGGCTCATGCCCTCGACCACCGCGCCCTGGCTCTGATTGACGGCACTGCTCGGGTTCACGATCTGCCGTCCCACGTCCCCGGCTACCCACACCTTGTTGACCTTCACGCGGTTCAGCGAGTCCACGCTGACTTCGGCAACGTTGGCAAAGTACCCGCGGTGGCTGTACTGGAATCCGACTCCCAGAGCCGTGCCCTTTGGCAGTTGTCTCTTGCCCCAGCCGGACCTGTCGCGCACCGCTTCTAACACGCCGCGCATGCGCACGGGATCGAAGCCGTTACCACCTTGTGGTGGATCAGGGAAGAGCGGCGTCGACAGCAACTCGAGCCGGAACGCGAGCGGATCCTTGCCCGCCGCGATCGCGACCTCGTCGATGAACGACTGGAAGACGAATGAGAACGCATTGCTGCGCGGCGCTCGGTGCGCACCAGTCGGCACACCCAGTGCCATCAGGGTCGCCTGGAAGTCGTAGTTCGGGATGAAGCGCGCCGGGAACTCCACGCCGGGAATGTTCGCCGAGTTCGAGAAGCCCTGCTCGGCGCGCGCGTTATCGCCGTAGCTGACGAAGTGATTCCGCCACGCCACGAGCTTGCCTGACGCATCGACCCCGGCCTTCAGGAAGTGGAAGCCGCCCGGCCGATAATGATCGTGATGCATGTCGTCTTCACGCGTCCACAGCACCTTGACCGGCACACCGATCTGCTTGGTGATGGCCGCGGCTTCGCCCATGTAGTCGTTGGTGAGACGACGACCAAAGCCGCCACCCGCCCGCTGAATGTGGATCGTGATGTTCGACTCAGGGATGCCGAGCGCGCTCGACACGAGCTGACGTCCATTCGCCGGCGTCTGCGTCGGCGCCCAGATCTCCATCTTTCCGTCACGCCAATGTGCCGTACAGTTCTGCGGCTCGAGCGGAGCATGCGAGATGAACGGATAGTCGTACGCCGCCTCGACCACCTTCGCCGCGCCAGTCAGTGCCTGGTCCGCGTTGCCGTCTATGCGAAGCGGGAACGACGGCTTCTGCCCCGAGATCTCCTTCGCCTGACGCGCCCACCCTTCGCTGCTCTGCTGCGCCGTGGCGCCTTCGTTCCACTGCACCTGCAGCTTCTCGCGCGCCGTCTTCGCCTGCCACCAGCTGTCGGCAACGATCGCAACGCCGGGCATCAGACCGCGCAGGTCCGTCGTACCTTCAACGGCGAACACGTGACGGACGCCGGGCATGGCCTTGATCTGATCGTAGTTGGCGCTGACAACTTTCCCGCCGTACACGGGGCACTTCTCGTAGACAGCCCACAGCATGCCGGGCAGCGTGAAGTCGATGCCGAACGTCGGCTGACCGGTGACGATGCGCGCGTTGTCGACGCCGGTGGTGAACTTGCCGATGATCTTGTAGTCGGCGGCGGACTTCAGCTTCACCGTCTGCATGTCCGGCGGTGTCATCGTCGCCGCGCGCGCCGCGAGGGCGCCATACGTCATCTTCCGGCCACTCGCGCGGTGCGTGACGTTCGCATCCGCCGCGACACACTCCGATGCCGCCACGTTCCATTCCTGCGCCGCCGCGGCCACGAGCATCTCGCGTATGGAGGCTCCGACCTGCCGCAACGGATCCCAGTTGGTCGGCGTCGCGGTGCTGCCGCCGGCGTTCTGCCGCCCGTACTTCGTCTCATCGAGATCCGCCTGCTCGATGCGAATGCCCGTCCACGGCACGCCGAGCTCGTCGGCCAGGATCATGGGCAGCGAGGTCTTGATGCCCTGACCGATCTCGGGATTCTTCGAGACGATGGTCACGACGTTGTCGGAACCGATCTTGATGAACGCGTTGGGGACGAAGGCCTGCGCCGGTCCCTGCCCCTGCGCCGCGACGCGCGCGACCGGATCGAGATAGACGGCGACCAGCATGCCACCGCCGGCCAGGGCAGACACACGGAGAAACGACCGTCGATCGAGCTGGTGGGCGGGATTCTTCGTCATCATGATCCTCGTCGGCTTCGGGGACTACCACGCTTACGGGAGGTTCGGCTTCTGCGGCAACATTGTAAGATACGCCGCGCCCCTGGAATATGCTCATGACGCCCGAGCCAGTTCGAGGGGGAATCCTGAGGTACATGATGATTCGTTGTTTTGCCATTGCCGCGATTGCGCTTGCCGCGGCTGCCGTTTCCGCCCCGCTGACGGCCCAGACTGGTGACACATATACGGCACGGCTGGGATGGGTCCCGACCACGCCTGCCGACCGTCCCAACGTGATCGGGAAGGGCTCCGCAACCGGGACGCTTGCAGGACGCAAGCTGACCATCTCGGGGACGTTCGAGGGACTGGCCGCGCCGGCCACCGTCGCCCGGCTGCATCAGGGCATTGCCAAGGGCGCGCGTGGTGCCGCCATCGGCGACCTCACGGTGACGCAGGGTGCAAGCGGAAAGCTGTCTGGCGCGGTGGACCTGACTCCCGAACAGGTCGAATCGTTGAAGCAGGGCAAACTCTACGTTCAGCTGCACAGCGGCAAGGGTGTTCCACCGGACGGCAGCACACTCTGGGGTTGGTTCCTCAAGTAAGTTCAAAGTGTGAAGTTCAAAGTTCAAAGTTCGTAAAGGTGGACGCGATGTTTCGTAAGAACACTTCCCTACTGGCGGCGTTCGCGAGTCTTGTTGTCTCCGGTGTGTTGCTCACGGGTCAGCAACCGGCTGGCGGGCCGTTCACAGCCGAACAGGCCTCGGCGGGCAAGTCCGCGTACGACGCCAACTGCGCTGCCTGTCACGGTGCCGACCTCAAAGGCTCGTTCCCACTTGCAGGTGAAGGGTTCATCGGCGGCTGGCGCACGCGCACGACGCGTGATCTGTACGGTCTCGTTCAGACGACGATGCCTGCGAACAACCCGGGGGGGCTGCCGGAAGAGACGTACGTCAACATCGTTGCCTACATGCTGCAGTTCAATGGCATTACGGCAGGAACGACTCCGCTGACAGCAACGACTGATGCGCGGATCGGTGGGCCTGCTGCGGCGCCGGCTCAGGCAGCACCACCTGCCGCGGCTCCCGCTCCTGCGCCTGCGCCCGTTGCGCAGCAACAGCCGCCCGCGGGTCGAGGTGCCGGCCCGCAAGGTGCGGCCGCGGGTCAGGGACGAGGACGCGGACAGGAACCTCCGCCAACCGGCCTCACCGTTCGTGGAGAAGTGAAGAACCTCACGAAAGTGACCGACGAGATGCTGCGCAACCCAGCACCCGGCGACTGGCCGATGCTGCGTCGCGATCAGTACGCCTCGAGCTTCAGCCCGCTCACGCAGATCACGAATAGCAACGTCCAGGACCTGCAGCTCCAGTGGGTATGGCCAATGAATGAGGGCGGCACCAACCAGCCGTCGCCACTGGCCAAAGACGGCACGATCTTCCTGAACAACACCGGCGGGATCGTGCAGGCGATCGACGGGCGCACGGGCGATCTGATCTGGGAGCAACGCCTCGGCGTGAACATCGCCATGCGCGGGATGTCGCTCTACGAAGACAAGCTGTACCTGGCGCTGAGCAACGCGCACCTGGTGGCGCTGAACGCGCGCACCGGTGAGATCGCGTGGGACGTCGAGATGCCCGATGGCCGTGGCAGTTCGAGCGGCCCGCTCGTTGCGCGCGGCAAAGTGATTCAGGGCATGGGCGGCTGTTCACCGTACGTCGAGCGGAGGTGCTTTATCAGCGCCTACGATGCCGCCACCGGCAAGCAACTCTGGCGATTCAACACCGTCGCGCGCGAAGGCGAACCCGGTGGCGATTCGTGGGGCAGTCTGACGAACCTGTACCGCGCAGGAGGCGAGACCTGGATCACCGGCAGCTACGATCCCGACTTGAACCTGACGTATTGGGGCACCGCGCAGGCCAAACCATGGATGCCGGTGAGCCGCGGGATGTACACGCTCGACAAGGCGCTCTACACCAGTTCGACCGTCGCGCTCGATGCCGACACTGGCAAGCTGGCGTGGTACTACTCGCACGCGCCCGGTGAAGCGCTCGACCTCGATATCGTCTTCGAGCGAGTGCTCGTGGACAGCGGTGGCCAGAACCTCGTGTTCACCGTTGGCAAGGACGCGGTGATCTGGAAGCTCGATCGCAAGACCGGCAAGTACCTCGGACACAAGGAAGGCACGTTCCAGAACGTCTGGGAGAGCTTCGATCCGAAGACCGGCGAGCCGCGCTACCGCGCCGACATCATCGATCACGAGATCGGACAGTGGATCGATGGCTGCCCGAGCACCGAAGGCGGTCACAACTGGCAGGCGATGAGCCACCACAAGCAAAGCAATCAGCTCATCATCCCGCTCAGCCAGAGCTGCATCGCCATTCGCGCGCAGAAGATCGAACAGGTCCCCGGCGGCGGCAGCGGTGGCGGGGCCGATCGACGCTTCTACGAGATGCCGGGCACCGACGGTAACGTCGGCAAGCTTGCGGCGTTCGAAGTGAACAGCATGAAGGAAACGTGGGCACTGCAGCAGCGCGCACCATTCCTGACATCAGTGCTGTCGACGGGCGGCGGCGTGGCGTTCGTCGGTGATCTCGATCGCGAGTTCAAGGCAGTCGATACGCGGACCGGCCGCGTGCTGTGGAAGACACGGCTCAGCACGTCGGTCCAGGGGTTCCCGATCTCGTTTGCCGTCGATGGACGACAGTACATCGCGGTCACGACAGGGCTCGGCGGCGGCAGCCCTCGACTCGTGCCATCGACGATTGCTCCCGAGATTCGCGTGCCGACCACTGGGCAGGCGATGTACGTGTTCGCGCTGCCCGAACGCAAATAGCGAGCGACGAGAGCAGAAGTTCGCGGCGTCAGCGCGGCGGTCTTCAGACCCGCCTCACAGGCGGCGAGCCACCGCGCACGTCCTGGCGCGAAGGAGGCAGCGATGCCGGTTCCATCCGGAACGCACGACGGTATCGCCGGCCTGATGGACGGGTATTTGCGCACGCAGCTGCTGTACGTCGCTGCACACCTCCGGCTGGCCGATTCACTGACAAACGGACCGCGATCGGCAGCCGATCTCGCTGCCGCGCTCGGAGCTGACCCTTCAGCGCTCCATCGCATCCTCCGTGGGCTCGCAATCGTCGGCATCGTCGAGGAGGTGGAAGGAGCGTTCCGGCTTACCGACGAAGGACGATGCCTGCAGTCTGGCACGACAGGTTCATTGCGCGGCGCCGTCCTCAGCCGCGGCGACTTGTACTATCACGCAGCATCCGGGTTGCTGAAGTCCGTGCAGAGTGGCAGCTCGCCGTTTCGGCACGTGTACGGCACCGATTTCTTTGATCACCTCGCTGCCTCACCCGAGAGGCTCGCCGCTTTTCAAGAGTCCATGGTGGCGCGATCTGCGGTCGAGGTCACAGAAGTCCTGCGCGCGTACGACTTCAGCCGCTATCACCATGTGATTGATGTGGGCGGCGGCTTCGGGGTGACGCTCAGCGCTCTGCTGACGGCCTACCCGAATCTCGAGGGGACGCTCTTCGACCTTCCCGAAGTAGTGCCGACGGCCACAGATCGTCTCAACGCGGCCGGCCTGGCATCCCGCTGCCACATCGTCGGCGGCGACGCCTTCGACGCGATTCCATCCGGGGGCGACCTGTATCTACTGTCACGCGTGATCCACGACTGGACCGACGAGGATGCGGTGCGGATCCTGCGCACCTGTCGCACCGCGATGAGCGGCAACGGCACGCTCATCCTCGTCGAAGCCGTGATCTCCGATCGGGCGTCCGACCACCCGGCGGCTGTCGTGATGGACCTGCACATGCTGGTGCTCGGCCTGGGCAAGGAGCGTACGAGAAGTGAGTTTCGTGACTTGCTGGCGCGCGCCGGCCTGGAGCTGCGGGGCGTGATCCCGACAGAAGGCCGAACGGGGATCAGCGTTCTCGAAGCGGCCTGCGCGCAGTGACACCGCCACGCCGCATCAGTTGATGAGTCAGGATGAGCATGGCGTCTTCACCAGTTCGCGAGCGGGATGGAGCGCGAGAGACGCGCCTCGAACGATTGGTTCTCGAACACGTACGGCCCACGAGCTTGATAGACGTAGAGCAGTTGCACAGCCGTCCGATTGAGGAGTGGGACGCTCGAGGCCACGCGCAGCATGCGCAACGTCGGTCCGCCGCTCGTGAAACCCACCTCGGTGTCTCCGGTAACGCCGACGTGACCGACCACGTCGAATCGGCCGCTCAGCTTCGAGCTCACTATCGGCGCGCCCGGCTCCGGGTTCTCCGTCAGAACGGCTCCAACGTCCAGTCGATTCCGAAGGTCGCGATCGATCCAGCCAGGCACCTCCAGCTCCATTTGCTTCGATGACACGCCCGACAGGAGGCGATCGCGCGGCGTTTGCTCCCACTGGGTGTAGCGAACAACGATGCCGCCAGCCGACCTGCGCCTCCACTCGATGCGCGTTGTGTCGATCTCCTGCACCGAGCTGTCTTCATCCTGCCGTGCCGCGATGAGCACCCCGATTGGCAGTCGATCGTACGCGACGCCAATCGAACCGACCGTCGTGTCGGCAGTCGTGGGGGCGCTCGAGGGGCGCGACCAGCTCGCCTGTGTCGAAATGGTTATGCCCGGGATGGAGCGCACCTTCCCACGGATGATCTCGCGATCGAGCGACCTGACAGTGGGGAGATCCGTTGTGCCCACAGGCGACGCGCCGCGGAGCAGATTGGTTTCGAACTCCGCTCCGCTCCAATGCCCGATGACCGCAGCGGAGGCGAGTGGATCCCAGCCATTCTCTGTCGTTCCCGCCGCACCGACGTCGCTGACCAACGACACATGCTGGCTCACCTCGGTGCGAATCGCAGTTCCGACACTGGCTTGTGTCGTCGAGCCCATCGGGACGAGCGCGCGAGGCGTGACCGAGAACTCCTGATTCGACCCGACCCCCATCGAAAGGGCCACCACGCCAGGGGCATCGCCCGGCTGCGTCAGCGGGCGGGAACCATCCATTTGGCCAACCAGGACGTTCACGGGTGTTGAACCGGTAGTCGAAAAGCTGAGGCCACGGATCGGCCGCTTCACGAGATCGCCTGCCCATGGCGAGGAGCTGAACGTTCGTGGAAGGGCCTGATCGCCAAGTTTCGAGGCGACTGAGGTGCCGGCGATGGAGAGCGGCGGAAGCTTCAGGGCCACGTTGCTCATCCGTGGGCCCCGTGGCGTCTCGACCACCGTCACCGATGGCAACGCAACGGTCGATCGTTCCGGTGGCTCGACAATATCGACCCGGAAGAGAGGTGTTGCACCTGATGTGTTGAGCGGTGCGGCGGGAAAGGAGAACCGCGCTTCCTGTGCCGTTGAACTGCCAGGAAGGCTAAATAGAAGCGCACAGGTAATCAAACCCATGCGTGCGCATAGGGATATTCTCGACACGAGCCGTCGACCGATAGTGGTTTCGAACGGGAAATCGACACCTATTCTATCGGATGAAGCTGTCGCGACCTTTAATAGTCGAGCGCCGGAATTGCGCCAGGCAACCTCGGCAATTACAGGCCTTCCCGCTTAAAGGCTTGGGCTGACGAGGACCATCCGCCGGAAGGCGTCTGGTGCATGGAACAGCGCATAGGCACCGAACAGACCGCCGAGCGAGTACCCAACATGAGGGTCCGCCTTCATGACCATCCTCCGTCGCGATCCCGACGAGTGTGAGCGGGTCCGCTTCGCGGCAGCCGCCTCGCTGCTACTTGCCCCCGTTCGCCTCGGCGGCGCGTGACGCGCTCAGGATGTTGCGCATCGCGTAGTTGCCTTCATGGCACGCGTACTCGAACATCCCATAGACCGGCTCGCGCTTCCAGGGGAACGACAGCGTCCACGGCCGCGTCCAAGTCCCGGGGTCGTCAATCGTCGCGGTGTACTGGAGCGTGTTCGCGTCCAACATCGTGAACCGCTCGGTGATCGTGAGCTTGGTGCTCGTCCGACCGCCGCCGTTCCCACCGATGCCGGTCATCCCGTTCAAGTTCTTCGTCACGACAACCAGCGTGTTCCCTTCCCAGCGGCCACGCGAATCGCCCATGTAGGACGTCACGTTCGCCGCAAGCTCGGGACGGCCGTCGAGCGGCACCACGCGCGCCTCGTGAATCATCTCGTTGCGAATCACCACGTAGCCCGGCCCCTGCACGATCTCGTTCCCGTTGTTGTAGATGGTCGGCAGGAGCGATCCCATGACGCCGCGCGTGATGCAGCGGTCGTAGAGGCTGCGATCGAGATGCGAGTCCGCCTCACGCCCCTGCAACCGCTCGCGTCGCGCCTTGACGTCCACCTGCTGCTGTTGCTGACGCGCCTGCCCCTCAGCCGACAACGGCGGCTGGCGGCCGTCCAGAGGGTCGATGATGAGTGACGCCTGGTGGGACGGCTTGCCGGTCTCCTGCCAGTGTGGCGTCGGCGACGTGGGGCAGCGGATGGCACAGGGTGTGGTCACATCGGCGGTGAACACGTCGATCTCGGCAAGGAGCGACTCCTCCTCGTTCCTGATCTCGCTGGCGCGCTTCGTGAACTCTTCCTCCGTCAGCGTGTTGCGCGTCCCGAACCGCGCCGGCCGCTGCAGCGGCACGCCCACCATCTCGACACCGGGCCAGAATCCCTGGAGATCGGGGTCACCCCACGGGGTTTTCGGCTGGACGAATCCCGCCGCGGGTTGAGGAATCGGCAGCGCGGCCACGTCCGTGGCCGTGGACGTCGTTTCGGTGGCTGGCCGATCCTGCGCGGCAGCGTCAACTGCACTCAACGTGAATCCAAGTAAAAGGGCGAACAGCACTGTTTTCATGGTCTGCTCCGAAGACCTGCAAATGATAACGCGACAGAGCGCGAAGTACTAAGGGAGAAGAACGAAGCACCAAGAACAAGGCACCAAGCCCCAAGGACCAACTTGCCCTGTTGCTTTCCCATAGGAAATACGGCACCATTCCTGTTGGAAACCCAAAGAGATATGAAGGACAGCGACGTTCGACAGGGCACACTGGCGCTGATGGTACTCAGGACCCTGGATGTGCTCGGCCCCTTGCACGGCTACGGGATCGCCAGGCGGATCGAGCAGATCAGTGGGGATCTGCTGACGGTCAACCAGGGGACTCTCTATCCGGTGCTGCTCAAGCTGGAGCAGGAAGGCTCCATCGCATCGGAATGGGGCGCGTCCGAGAACAACCGCAAGGCGCGCTTCTATCGACTGACACGGCAGGGCCGCAAGCAACTGCAGGCGGAAGCACGGAGCTGGGAACAGACAGCGACGATCATCGAACGATTCTTTGCCGCGAAAGCCGAGGACCTGAAATGAAGACGCTGAGGCGGCTTTTCCGGCGGTTGATCTCGTGGGCGACGTCTGCCCGCGACGAAGAACTCCTGCGGGCCGAATTCGAAGAACACGTCGCCTTGCAGACGGCAGAGAATCTTCGCGCAGGTCTCTCCCCTGTCGAAGCTCGCCGGCAGGCGCTGCTGAAGTTCGGCAATGTGGAAGCGATCAAGGACATCTATCGAGATCAGCGAGGACTCCCGTTCATCGAGACGCTCGTGAGCGACACACGCCATGCGCTCCGCCGCATGCGACGGGCTCCCGGCTTCACGGCTGCCGTCATCATGACGCTGGCGCTCGGTATCGGCGCGAACGTCGCCACCTTCGGCGTCATCGACAGCATCCTGATCAGGCCGCTCGCGTATCCGCAGGCGGACGCCCTGATCAGGGTCGGGCACACGGCTCCGGGGGTGCCCGGCATCGCCAATCTCGGCTGCTCTCCTTCAATGTATTTCACGTACCTCGATCAGAACCGGAGCTTCGAGCAATTCGGACTGTGGAGCTCGGGTGGCGCAGGTGTCACGGGGGTTGCCGAGCCCGAGATGCCGCGGGCGCTCTTCGTCACCTACGGTGTCCTCGATGCGATGGGCGTGAAGCCTCTGCTGGGCCGCTGGTTCTCGCAGACAGACGACGCGCCAGGATCGGCCGAGACGGTGATGCTCACCTACGGCTACTGGCAGCGCCGCTTCGGGGGCGACACGTCCATCGTCGGCAGGACGTTGACCATCGATTCGAAGCCGCGCACGGTGATTGGCGTCATGCCGCAGGAATTCCGTTTCCAGCGCGATCCCGAGTTGATTCTTCCCCACCGGTTCGAACGCCACACGCAGTTCCTGGGAAATTTCGGCTACCAGGGTGTCGCGCGGCTCAAGCCTGGAGTCACCATGGAGCAAGCCAACGCCGATGTGGCTCGCATGGTGGAAGTCTGGTTGAACGGCTGGCCTCCGAATCCGGGAATGAGTCGCGCGATATTTCACGACGCTCGCGTCACACCGGAGCTCCAGCCGTTGAAGCAGGACGTCATTGGAGACATCGGCACGACGCTGTGGGTGGTCATGGGGACGCTGGGACTGGTGCTCCTGATCGCGTGCGCGAACGTAGCCAATCTGTTGCTCGTACGTGCCGAGTCCCGCCAGCAGGAGCTCGCGATTCGCGCCGCGCTGGGCGCCGGTCGCGGACGGATCGCTCGCGAAATGCTCGTCGAGAGTCTCACGCTGGGATTGCTCGGTGGCACGCTGGGGCTTGGCCTGGCGTACGCCGCGTTGCGGATCCTGGTCGTCAGAGGTCCCGACACCTTACCGCGGCTGAATGAAATCGGCATCGATCCGCTCGTGCTCGCGTTTGCCTTCGGAGTCTCGGTGCTTTCGGGTGTCCTTTTTGGTGTGATGCCCATCGTGAAATACGCCGGACCCCGAGTCGCGGCGGCGCTGCGGGGCGTCGGCCGAACGTTCAGCGATGGCCGTGAGCGCCACCGGGCGCGCAACACGCTCGTTGTGGTGCAGGTGGCACTGGCGCTCGTGCTGTTGATCGGCTCCGGCCTGATGATTCGCACGTTTCAGCAGCTGCGCACCGTGCATCCAGGATTCACGTCCCCTGAAGAAGTCCAGATTCTGCATTCCATGGTTCCGGCGGCCATTGCTCAGGAACCCGAGCGGGTGATGCGAATGCAGCACCAGATTCTGGATACGCTCAAGGCCATCCCCGGAGTCACTTCGGTGGCGTTTGCCTCGCGCGCACCGCTCGAATCGTTTCTGGGCATCGCCGGCAACCCGGTCTATGCCGAGGACAAGACGTTCGCAGAGGGCCAGGTTCCGCCCATCCGGCAAATCCGCAGGATCGCACCGGGGTATTTCGAGACATTCGGTACGCGAGTGGTTGCGGGGCGAGACTTCACCTGGATTGACTTGTACGAGAAGCGGCGTGTGGCCATCGTATCGGAGAACCTGGCCCGCGAGTGGTGGGGCGTTCCGAGTGCTGCACTCGGCAAGCGGATACGAGAAGCCGGCGCTGCCGATCCCTGGCGCGAAATCGTGGGCATCGTCGAAAACGTCTACGACAACGGTGTGCACGTGAAGGCGCCGGAGTTTGCCTACTGGCCCGCATTGATGGACCAGTACATCTTTGGCGCGAAAAACGGATCCGCCGTGGTTGCCGGCATGTTCGCGATCCGCTCCACTCGAACTGGAACGGAGAGCTTGTTGACCGAGGCGCACCAAGCCATCTGGTCCGTGAATGGCAGACAGCCCGTGTTCCTCGTCACAACGCTCGAGGCACTCTACGGCCAGTCGATGGCGCGGACGTCGTTTACGCTCGTGATGCTGGCGATAGCAGGAGGGATGGGTCTGGTGCTCGGCATCGTGGGAATCTACGGCGTGATCGCGTATGTGGTCTCGCAGAGGATTCGAGAGATCGGCATTCGAACAGCACTGGGCGCGCAACCGGCAGGACTCCTGAGGATGTTCGTACGTCATGGTGTGTGGCTGGCCGGGATTGGCGCCGCGCTCGGGCTCGTGGCCGCTGCCGGACTCACTCGTCTGATGTCGTCTCTGTTGTTTGGTGTGAGCGCGCTCGACCCCGTGACGTACGCCGCGGTTTCAGTGCTGCTGATGGCAGCCGGCGTGCTGGCCAGCTATCTACCCGCACGCCGGGCCATTGCGGTCGATCCAGTCCAGGCGCTGAGAGCGGAGTAGTGTTCTAACGCGGGTTGGCACGTGCGGCCGTCGTCACATCGACGAACAGCGTCACGTCGAACGCCTCGCGAGTCCGCAGGTCAATCCAGAAGTTGTCGGGCGCATTCTCGAAGTAGGTCGATCCAACCCATCGCGTCTTTTGCTGTTCGCTTGTCCATGGGCTGATGACGGCGCCGCGGCCGGCATGCGGTACCCGACGCCAGTCCACGGCAAACGCGGGAATGCGCGCCGCTGCGAGCGTCGCGTCCATGCTGCCGGCTGGCGCCGGGGCGACCGTGAACGTGCTGAGACCGCTCGGCCGCCCCATCGCCTGGAACGATCCCTGATTGAACGCGAACCCGAACACGACCATCTCGGCGCCGTACATCGTCCTCAGCGTCGAACCCATCGGCTCGAAACCGCCTCCGCCGAATCCTCCGGCCGCGACATGCCCGTTGTGCGCCCACAACACGATCTTCTCGTTCGGCGACTGGTCGAGAATCCATTTGACGTTCTCCGCCATGCTGCGATCGCGGCTGGCCTCGTTCGTCCGCATCTGGACGCCCTGCAAGACGACGATCGCATTCCGCGTCGCCCACTCGATCTCCGGTTCGGTCGCGCCGCGCGATCGATACGTCGCGCGATTGGCGTCGAGATACCGGACTACCTCTTTCCACGTCGCCGACACCCGCGCCGGATCGATGAGCCCCGGCAACTGCGGCGCAACGCGATACGTCATGCGCAGGCTCTGACTCCCGCTGCGCACGACCTGCCGATCCAGTTGAACCTCGTAGCCGGCACCTCCCACGGCAAAGCCGCGTGGCGTCGTCGACTCGAAGTCGAGGTCGAAGAAGCTCTGATTCGTATACGGGACGCCGTCGACCTCGATCGTGAGGCCGTCGAACCACGCCGTGCCATCGCCGGTGTGCAGGGCACCGAAGTTGATGTTCCTGGCATTGGTCGCGACTGGGAGATCGATCTCGTATCTCGCCCACTCACTCGTTCCGGTCACGCCGCGGTTCGACATGTTGTCGAAGGCGAGAACACCGCTTTCACCATCGACACGCCACCAGAGCCCGGCGTATCCGCGCGTCACACCAGTCGTCCTGATGAAACCGCGATAGCGAACGCGCTTGCCGGCAGACACCGCAACCGGGAACGTGCTCGTCGCCACACCAAAAGGTGCCGGGCCACTCATCGCGCGGATCTCGTCGTTCGCCCGAACGATCGATGGCGTGTAGGGCGCATCGTACCGGATGACGAACGCGCGTACGATCTCCATTGCCACTGTCGGTGTCTGCATGTCGAACCCGGTGAACTGCACCCGGCCTCTGCCCGAGGCGTTGAAGGCGCGCATCCACAGGATCATGTCGAGCACTTCCTCGGTGTCCCACGTCCAGAAGTACATGCCGCGCAGGAGTTGCCGCGGATCGCCGATTCCTCTCAGCACGTAGTCATTGAGTCGATAGGCCTCTGGCAGGTTCGCCTCGATGGAGAAAATGGTGAACCCCATCTCGGTCGCCAGGAACTCGAGCAGCCGATGTTTGAGTTGAAAGAACTCTCGCGTGCCGTGCGTGGCCTCGCCCAGCGAGACGATGCGGGCGCTGCCGACGACTCGCTTGAGCGGCTGCAGGTCGGCAAACCCGTGGCCGGCTTCGACCGTCTGCAACCGGATCGCCGTCGATCGAACCCACTCAGCGACTGCCGCTTCCTGATGCCTCTGCGCGGAGAGGGCAACGGCAGCGGCCACGACGAAAAGACCGACGAGAGCCCGACGCATATTCTGTCGCTCCCGCAAGGCTGGCGGCTCGGATCCTACATCGAGACAACCGAAGGTCAAGGGTCAAACGTCAAAGGGCAAAGGCGAGGTCAAAGGTGTAAGGTGTAGGTGCCAGGTGTCAGGCGCAGGTGCTAGGTGTCAGGCGCAGGTGCGAGGTGAACAGATGGTTCGAACTCTCGCGGCCATATCCCTGCTCGTCATCGTCTCTCTTCCCGTGCTCGTCAATGCGCAATCCCCTTCGTTCGAGGCGTTCGACGTCGTCTCGATCAAGCGGAACACGCTCGGCACGCAGTCACCCGCGGGTATTCGAACGCTGCCCGACGGCACACTGGTCATGACCAACCAGCCGATACGGTCCATCATCACGACCGCCTCGCCTGTCCCGGTGCGCGAGGTCGTCGGGTTTCCAGACTGGGTCATGGCCGAACGGTATGACGTCACCGCCAAGCCGCCGTCCGGTTCTACTCGTGAGCAACGAAGTCAGATGTGGAGAACGCTGTTCGCCGAGCGGATGAAGCTCGTGGCGCACGTCGAAGAACGTGAACAGGATACGTTCGCGCTGGTGCTGGCCAGATCCGACGGCCGTCTTGGTCCGCAACTCGAGCGGTCGACTCTCGACTGCAGCCCGCGGCCGCCGGGCTCCCCTCCTCCACCGCCGCAGGCGCCACCTTCGGCGAGCGAGATGCGGAGTCGCTGCGGCGGAATGATGGGCCCGACGTCGATCGTGTCGGGTGGCATGATGATGGCCAATCTCGCCCAGTCGCTTGGCGGCCTGGCCGGCCGCCTCGTGAACGACCGCACGGGTCTGGAAGGCTTCTACGCGTTCACGCTGAACTTTTCCCCACCAAGGCTCGGCGCGGCACCGGCCCCGGCCGCGATCGACGACGCGCCGGAAATCTTCACGGCACTGCAGGAGCAGCTCGGGCTGAAACTGCAGCCTGAGAAGACGATGGTGCCGGTGTTCGTCATCGACCACATCGAAAGGCCGTCTGAGAACTAGTCAAAAGGCACATGCGGTCCGTCGAGGCGACGGCGCGAGAGTGCGAGGGTCCAGTACGACGGTCCGTCGCACCATCGGACCCGACCGTCGCACCTTCGCACCCTCGCCCCACCGGACCGCACTCAGAAGTCAAATGTCACGTTGAAGCGCACGTAGCGCGGGTTCAGGATGGCGTTCTCGCGCAGCCATGTCGAGCCGTCGGTCCCGAAGTTCTCGTTGAAGCTCGTGCCGGTGTTGGCGTTGAACAGGTTGTAGAGATCAACACCGACGTTGCTGCGAGTGCGAGCGATTCGGAGGATCTTGGTGAAGCGCATATCCACAGTGTTGAGCCGGTCCGGAAAGACTTCTCCCGGCTTTGCCAGGTTCAACGTGACGTTCGGCGCGCCGCCTGCGATCGGCCGGCCGAGAGCCGCGAGAATCGCCGCGTTGGTCTGGAAGTAGTCGGCCCTCATCGCGAGACCGTTCGACGCCGGATCGTTGGTGGCAGCGATGTTGGCCTGCGACCGCATGATGGCGCTGACCTGCACATCGACCTTCGGGACGGTGTAGCTGACGAGACCGCGCCAGTTCCACAGCCACGGCTCCTCGGCGCGGCACGCGCTGATCTGGTGATTGAGCAGAAACGATCCGGTCTGCGTGTACATCTCGGGCACGAGTGACCCGACATCGCAGAAATCACGAACGCCAGCGCCGGTCGTGAACCCACCCTGCAGCGTGAGGCCGTCGTTGACCCGCGCATTCACCGTCGTCTCGATGCCCTGCCAGTACGCCGTCACATCGCCGTAGTTTTCGGCAAGCGTCAGGTAGTTGTCGACCGCGCCAAACGCCGTCTGGTTGTTCCTCAGGTAATAGGACACCGGCTGCCCACTCGCGGGAAGACGCGGGTCCGACGGCGAGACGAACGTGTAGGTGTCGAAGTCCTGCGGGCCGATAGCACGATTGTCGGTCACGGTGAAATTGCCCCACGAGCGGCGGCTGAACCCGACTTCCGCCGACACGCGCGGCAGCAGCTCCTGCTGTACCGACGCGCTGAACTGCCAGTCGTAGGGGCGGATGCCCCAGCCGCTCAGCAGCACCGGGTCGATCTGCGTCGCCGTACTCAGAGCCGATCCGGTCTGGCGGAACACAAAGAAGTTCTGATTGTCCAGGGCGCCGCAGAGATCTCCGCCCGTCGCGCGGTTGTCCTGCGCCAGCGGATTCTGCAGATCGCAGTTCGGGGTGAAGTTGCCGTTGTCGGTCCACGCGCGATTGGCCGTCTGCGCGAAGGTCGACGCGGGGTTCGTTCCGATGTACACCCCGTCGTTGGCGGCGTACTGCCAGTACTTCGACAGGTTCACCTTGATCGCGGTCTTGCCGTTGCCGAAGAGGTCATACGCCATCCCCAGGCGAGGCGCGATGTCGTGGTAGCCGGTCACGCCATCGGCACGCGGCAGCGTCCGCGCTGGCCCGCCGAACACGCTGTCGGTCAGCAGACCGTTCATGCCCTCGGGGAAGAAGCTCCAGGCGTGCTCGTAGCGCAGCGCACCCTGCAGCGTCATCCGATTGCGAGTCCACTGATCCTGCACGTAGAAGGCGTCCCAGCGCGTGCGGTTGGCCTGCTGCCACTTCGTGATCCGCTGCGTGATCTGATCCGGGACGCCGGCGTTGAACCGATACTGCAACCCGTGCGTCGCGAAGTCGCCGAAGATGTCGGTCACTTCGTAAGCGGCCTGGTAGCCGACCTTCAGGCTGTGCGCGCCTGTGACGTAGGCCGCCGACGCACGCCAGACGTTGTGCGTCTGGTGGTTGTTGTTCAGCCCGGCGTAGCCGTGGTACACCATGTTCGGCACGGGCACACCGCCGCCCAGGCTGCGCTCCTGCACCGGTATGAACGGCGCGTAGTTGAGCGCACCGGCCGGCGAGGTGGGACTCCAGTTGCTGAAGAACTGCGAGAACGCTGCTTCGAGCAGCAGTTTGCTGGTCATCGGCGCTGTGTACGAGAACTGCATGATGTGATCGGGACCATCGGCCTTCTGGCTCGCCTCCGGCGACCACGTGCCGAATCCGTACACCCCGATCCAGTCTTCGCCGCGCACGCGGCAGGCATCAGCGTCCTCGACGTAGGAGCTGCTGCTGCAGTTGAACTGATAGTCGTAATACGCGCTGACCTTGTTTCGCTCCGACAACTGCCCGGTCACCCGCGTGCCGCCGATCTTCCGGCTGCCCGCCGATCGCGACTTGATGCTCTGATCGACGACGTAGTTCCACTTTGTGGGATCGCCGGCGTTCAGGTTCCCGAAGCGGCCCGCGAGGTCGGTGTACTCGCCGAACGTCCGCGCCACGGCGTAGAACCACACCCGGTCCCGCATGATCGGGCCGCCCAGCGAAAAGCTCGTGTCCCAGTTCTTGATGATCGTGGTCGGCGCAGGGATGCCATACGATCTCAGCTCGTCGTCGACGTTGTTGCCCTGCGACCACTCCCCAGCCAGGCTGCCGAAGTAGGTCCCGTTGAACGTGTTGCCACCCGTCTTGGGGACAATGTTGAACTGCGGCCCACCGCGGTCGGCTTCACCGAGCCCGCCCGCCACCGTGAGCTGCACTTCCTGGGCGTTGGTCGTGTCGTAGCCGTAGCCCGCCACGCCACCGCCGTTGAACGCCGAGCCGACGTTCATCCCGTCGATCTGGACGGTGCCCTCGTTGCTGCGGCCACCGCGCGACGTGAAGAAGATCATGCCCGGGTTGACGCCGCCATTCTGCGTGCCGTTGGCCTGGATGCCGGAGACGGTGGTGAGCAGGTTTCCATAACCGCGCGACGCTGGAAGCGCCGCCAGCACCTCGTCGCTCAACACGCGCTGCACGCGCGTGCTGTTCTGCACATCGACGACCGGCGTCTCGCCGGAAACGGTGATGGTTTCCTGCACGCCGCCGAGGCGCATGTCCGCGTTGAGCGTCACCGTCACGCCGGTGGTGACCTGGACGCCGTCCCGCTCGAACGTCGTGAAGCCCGGCAACGCGTAGGTGATCTTGTAGACACCCGGCGTCAGGTTCTCGATGCGGTAGAGACCCGCGCCGTCACTCACCGTGGTCCTCACCTTTTCGATGAGCGCCGGACTCGCAGCCTCGACCGTCACACCAGGCAGGACTGCCCCGGACGAATCTCGCACCGTACCGGCAATCGACTGCGCCGATACGAGAGCGGGGATCATGACAACAATCGCTGCCGCGAGGAGCACGACTTGCGGAGGAGAACTTCTACCAACACGGAACCTGTCCATCCCGCACCCCTTTCGAATGAGAAGTGGCCGCCAGATAGGTGTGTGTACCCGCGTGGAATCCTGCAGACCTGAA
The DNA here is from genome assembly GCA_032156805.1 of Acidobacteriota bacterium. Classification (GTDB taxonomy): domain Bacteria; phylum Acidobacteriota; class Vicinamibacteria; order Vicinamibacterales; family UBA2999; genus Gp6-AA40. Next base: position 109,579 of record JALDXQ010000001.1, on the reverse strand, counting down.
TCAGCGCTCAGACCAACACGCGCGAATTCTACAGGCACTCCGCGCGCCCCGCCACAGATCGCGTTACCATCCCATCAGCCGTGGAGGTCTCTCATGCGACTGCTCATCCTCGCGACCTTTCTGGCGTGGTCGAGTTCCCTTTCTGCGCAGGCGCCCGCGACTTTTCTCCAGGTGAACTTCACTGCGTCGGCCGAAAAGTTCGGTGCGGCAACCGAGGAGTACCGCGCGATCTGGGCCAAAGACGCTGTTCGCATCGTGACGGCGATGGAGCGCGCCACTGGGCTTCGCTTCGAGCCCGGGCCAATCGAGGTCAGCGTGTATGAAGGCACCAGCTACTCGGGCGAACGAGGAGGCCGGCCGATGCTCTTACGGGCGAGCTACCCGCAAGAGACCAAGCGCGGAACGCTGGTCCACGAGCTCGCCCATCGCCTGGCAGCCGATGTGCCTTTCACGGGCGATCATCACGACCTGATCTTTCTCTTCGTCTACGACGTGTGGGTCGACCTCTGGGGCAAGCCCTTCGCTGACCAGCAGGTCAGGATCGAAGGGCTGCGTAAGGGCATCGTCGACTACGAGGGAGTCTGGAAGAGAACTCTTGCACTATCAGCCGACGAGCGCGCCCGGCGGTGGCAGGAGATCATTGGCCGAGGCCGTACGCAGTGAATCGTCGCGCGGTATCGTCCAGCGGGGTGCCGCGATTGATCCCCCGAGTGCCTCAGTAAATCGTCACGCATACATCCTCCGGTGCGTACAGCGATAGACTCGTTTCATGAAGTCCGCTCCCTCCCTCGCCCCCGAGCACATTGTCGAGACGGCCTGTCCGCTCGACTGCCCAGACGGGTGCAGCCTCAGCGTGACCGTCCAGGACGGCCGCATCACGGCCATTGATGGCTCGACCTCGAACCCAATCACCGATGGCTACATCTGCGCGAAGGTGCGCCGCTTCACTGAGCGTGTCTACGGCGCGGACCGCCTCCTGCATCCGGCAGTCCGCAAGGGACCCAAGGGCGCCGGCGCGCGCTTCGAGCGCGTCTCCTGGGACGATGCGCTGAATCTGGTCGCGGAACGGATGCGCGAGGCGCGCGAGAAATGGGGCGGCGAGTCGATCCTTCCCTATTCCTACGGCGGCTCAAACGGCCTGCTCACCCAGGACACGGGCGACGCGACGCTCTTTCGGCGCCTTGGCACCTCGCGGCTGGCTCGCACCGTGTGTGCGGCGCCAACAGGCGCGGCCAATGGTGCGCTCTACGGGAAGATGCCCTCGGTCACCTATCCGGACTATCCAGAGGCACGCCTGATCATCGTCTGGGGCGTCAACCCTTCGGCCTCCGGCATTCACATGGTTCCCTACCTTCGGGAGGCACAGCGCCGCGGCGCCAGGCTGGTGGTGATCGATCCGCGCACGACACCGCTGGCCAAGCAGGCCGATCTGCATCTGGCTCTGAAACCTGGCACCGATCTCCCGATTGCACTCGCGATCCATCGCCAGTTGTTCGAGAACGGGTTGGCCGATCGCGCATTCCTCGACGCGCACACGCGCAACGCCGATCGGCTGCGAGAGAAGGCACTGCCGTGGACCTTCGAGCGCGCTGCGGCGGAAGCGGATGTCCCGGTGGAGCTCGTGGCAAGACTCGCTGATTGGTACGCGACGGCCTCACCTGCGCTGATTCGCTGCGGATGGGGGCAGGAGCGAAACCGCAACGGCGGAAACTCGAGCCTGGCGATTCTCGCGCTTCCCGCCGTCGGCGGGAAGTTCGGCGTCCGCGGCGGCGGCTACGCGATGAGCAATACGGAAGCCTGGGGAATCCAGCGGACATGGTTCGGTGCGCCCGAGCCTTCGACCCGCCGCGTCAACATGAACCAGCTCGGACGCGTGCTGACCGAGGGCGATCCGCCGGTCAGGGTTCTGTTCGTCTACAACTCGAACGCCGCGGCAACCTCCCCGGATCAGCGACGCATCCTGCGCGGGCTCGAGCGCACCGATCTCTTCACAGTCGTCTTCGAGCAGGTGATGACCGACACCGCGCACTACGCGGACGTTCTGCTGCCGGCAACGACGTTCCTCGAGGGCTACGACATCGTTCGCGCGTATGGACCCATCGGTCTTCGATTGGCAAGGCCGGTCATCGAGAGCGTGGGCGAGGCGAGATCGAATGCCGAGGTCTTCGGCGACTTGTCGCGGCTGCTCGAGCTGAACGAACCCTCCGATCCGGTTGGTGAGATCGAAGAGATGCTCGATGTCTTCTCGAAGATGCCGCCGGCCATCGGCGACGCGCTGCGCGAGCACGGCACCGTCGTTCCGCCATTCGAAGGCCGGCCGGTGCAGTTCGTCGACGTCATGCCACGCACGACCGGTCACATCGTCGACCTGTTTCCTGAAGCACTCGATCGCGAGTCGCCCGCCGGCCTGTATGCCTATCGCCCCGATCCGGCGACGACGGAGTTCCCTCTGGCGCTGATCTCTCCGGCCAGCGAGCGCACGATCAGCTCGACGCTGTCCGAGCTGCCACGGCCGGAGGTTCGACTGCTCATGCATCCGAGCGATGCAGCTGCGCGGCACCTCGACGATGGCGCCGCGGTCCGCATCTTCAATGCCCTTGGAGAAGTGCGCTGCAATCTTCAGGTGGGTTCCTGGATTCGTCCGGGCACGGTCTCTCTGCCGAAGGGACTGTGGCGTCGCCACACGGCAAATGGCTACACCGCCAATGCGCTCGTGCCGGACACACTGACCGATCTTGGCGGCGGTGCGTGCTTCAACGACGCACGCGTCCAGGTCGAAGCCGTCGCCAACTAGTTTCTAGGCTGGCGCGCGTTTCACTTCGATGTCGCGCGGGCACAGAGGCAATGAGAAAAGTCGCGAAAATGCCCTCGGTGCCTCACTGCCTCGGTGTGTCGTAGAAGGTGAAAGCTATAGAGACAGCTGGAAAATCGTCAACGCCCAATCTCCAACTTCCAACTCCCCAAGGCAATGAGGTAGCTCGGAGCTTTGGAGTCGGGGGTTGGGACTTGGGAGTTGACAGAGACGGATCTTCAGGCCGCGTACAAACGAAAGGCGGGTCTACAAAGCAGACCCGCCCTGCGTCTCAGAGTAGCGGCGGGCCTTCAGACCCGCCGCATTGTTCTTACTGCAGCACAACCAGCAGATGGGCGCGACGGTTCATCGCGCGACCTGCGGCCGTGTCGTTGGTGGCGATCGGACGTTCCTCGCCGTAGCTGACCGTGCGCATTCTGGCGGCTCCGATGCCGCGCTTCGTCAGATAGTCACGGACGCTGTTCGCGCGGCGTTCACCGAGCGCGAGGTTGTATTCCGACGTGCCGATGCTGTCGGTGTGCCCCTCGATCGTCACTGTGATGTCGGGGTTGGCCTGCAGCTTCGCCACGGCGTCGTCGAGAATCTTCACGGCTTCCGGCGACAGGTTGAACCGGTCGAACGCGAAGTGCACATCCTCGAACGCGATCACCTCGCGCTGCGCGACGTTGACCGTGCAGCTCGATGTGGCCGTCCCGCCGCGACCGTCTGAGGCCGTCACCGTCAGCGTCACGCTACCCGGCTGATTCGGCGCCGTCCACGTCGAGTTGGCGGCGTCAGCAGGATTGAACGTTCCCGACGGCGCGGTCCAGCGATAAGTCACAGCATCGCCATCCGGATCGGTCGCCTGGCTGCTCACCTTGACCGTCTGACCGGGCTGAACCGTCGTCGGCGTGCACGTGGCCGCCACGTTGAACGTCGGGTTGCGGTTCGCCGGTGGTGGCGGTTTGGGCGCCGGAGGTGGCGGCGGCGGCGGAGGTGGCGGCGGCGGCGGCGGCGGCGGTGGCGGGGCCACCCACATCCTCGGGGGCGTTACGCCAGGATGCCACCCGATGCGCGCATCAAAGCCCCAAGCGTTTTGCTCGAACTCGATGCCTCGAATCGTCTGGGTCCCGGTTCCGAAGCTGTAGTTGGCTCCGCCGTGCAGGAAGAATCCGTTTCGCGCCTGCCACACCAATCCAGCCTTGAATGAGGTGTTGTTGGAAACCTCACTCGCCAACGGAGCGATGGTGCCATCGAGCGCCACAAGCGGCGGACTGGTCACGGTGACGTCGTCGCCAGTCGGGGCCTCCCCTTCGAACTCGAGCAGCACGCGCAACGGCGAGCGGCTTGGGAAGCCAGCACCCACGCCCCAATTGAAGCCGCTCGACAACTCGAACTCGTCGGGGCTTCCGCGTCCCGTATATCCGACCAGACCGGACAGCTCGAAGCGGCGCCCGGCCTCGGCACTGGCAATCAGATCGATCCGGCCGGCATACGCTTTCGTACTAGCCGCTGTTGCTCCGCCACTCGGAAACTTGAGCATCACGCGAGGCGCGAGGCTCATCCCGTTTCCGCGCGATTGCGAGAGGAGACCGAACTTCGCGCCGATGACAACCGGTTCGCCGAGTGTCTTGGACCAATGATCGCGCTGGAACGGGAACTCGTTGTTGACGCCGCCGAACTCGCTATCGGTCGGAGTGAATATCGGGTCGAGGTTTCGTTGGAAGCGTCCAACCCGCCACGACATGAACAACTCTGTTCGACCGAGACCGACGGCGCCAGTGATTCCGAATTCACCGACGTCGGTCAGCCCCTGTTTTCGATCGAAGTTCGCGCGATACACACTGAAGGAGAGCTTGCCAGATGGAAGCGTCTCGGCGGTCGGTACAAACCAGAACCCGGTGTCGCCGAAGTAAGTCGGTAACGCCGGGCGTGGCGTGGTATCACCCTGCAGGACAAGCTCGCCTTGCGGCGCCTGAGAGCTAGGATTCTGTGGGGCGGGCGCTTGGGCAGACGCCACCCCAACAGAGAACGTTACCAGAAGGCACACCCTCAATAACGTACGCAACAGACGTCCCTCTTTATCCGGCGACGACGTACGACACGCGCGGCTAGATTAGTCCGCGCGGCCAGGCTCCCGGCCGGTGCCAGGCGCCGCTTGTAAATTATGCACCTCCGGGGGCGAAATTGGCACTAGCCTTCCGCGTCCCCCTCGGCTGCTCTGTCCACCTTTTCGACCCGCAGCGCGAGCTTCATCAGGCGTCCATTCGTGCGCAGTTCCCTTCTCGTGGGCGGCACGTCCGCCTTTGCTGGCTATCTCACGCTGCTTCTCTCGGCTCATCGAAGCGAATCCTCGACGTTCCTTGCGTGTTCCGTCCACGGTACCCTCCTGGTCGTTCAACAACATGGTGTTCGGTCGTGAGGTCCCCTCCTCAAATGAGACAACCTCGCGTATGGGAAACCGAACTTCAAGGTATGTGCCAGCGGTCGAGGGCTCCGAGTCGTGCGGTTGAGCACAGGCGTAGTGCGGTCCATCGCGCTTTGGTCACCGCACACGGTGATGCGGAATCCAACACTGCGCCCGATTGGCCGTGTAAATCGTATCGGCCTCAGGAAAACCCCCCATGCCTTCCGCCTGGGCAGACACGATTGCCGCGAGGGGAGGTAACATGCAGGGCATGGACGATTGTGCACCGCCAGGACAGAACCAGCCGCCAGTAAGCAATCAGAGCGGTCGAATGGTGAACTGTGTGAAGTTCCAGAAGTCGCTGCCGGGGCTCGACGCGCCCCCCTGGCCAGGCGAGCTGGGACAGCGCATCTTCGAGAACGTCTCCGCACAGGCGTGGAAGCTGTGGGAAGACCGCCAGAAAATGATTCTGAACGAATACCGCTTGATGCCATGGCAGAAAGAGGCGCAAGAGTTGATCGGCCGTCACATGGAAGATTTCTTCTTCGGTGCGAGTGCCGCGCTTCCGCCTGGATACGTGCCACAGCAGACTAAGTAACGCCATGGCCGCCAAATCGGTACAAAGGGTGAGGCCTGATGCGCCGGGGCCGCAATCAGACCTTAGTGCTACCCAACCAGGGGGACCTCGCGTTCGATGTTGAACTCGAGCCTGCGGTGAGCGTCGCGGAGTGCCTGCTCCGCCAGGGCCGCTGTGGCGGCCGTCGCAAAAACGAACCCCAGATAGCTTCGGCCTTCGGGCAGCGGTACCAGCGTGACATCCGGCTTCGCCGTAATCGTCACATCATCGATCGCTGTGACTCGCCTCGCCTCCTCCAATCCGCGAACCCCGCGATAGACGCCACGGCGCGGAATCGGAATCATCATCACACCCGTGGCATCGCCGACGACCGTGAATGCATCGACCGGCTCACCGAGCGCATGCCGCAGGAGCACCTCCTCGAGAGTGGCCAATGTTTCGTCCGGGCCAATGAATCGAATGGCCTTCGAGCAGAGGCCGCCGATGGGACGAGCGGCGACTTCGAGCACGTAAATCTCCGCACCGTGCACACGACACTCCGCATGCACAGGACCGTGACGAAGTCCGAGAGCGGCCGTCGCACGCGACACCGCATCGACGATCGCGCGCTGCATCGTCTCTGCGGCGCGTGAGGGTCTGACATAAATCGTCTCTTCGAAGAATGGTCCGTCGAGCGGATCGGGCTTGTCGAAAATTGTAAAGACCTGAAAGGCACCGTCGGTCAGCACGCCTTCGACGGCGTACTCGCGCCCGGGAATGAATTGCTCGATCAATAGGAATTGGTGGGCACCGTCACGCTCGATGGCGACGTCAGTCGTCTGAAGCAATCGCCTCACTCGCGCGATGGCCTGCGCGAGTGCCGTATCATCGTCGGCGCGAATCACGCCTTGACTTCCGGAGAGCGCCAGCGGTTTGACGACGACCGGGTATCCCGTCGACGGAAGATCCGGCTGACGCTCCGAAAGAGGAAACACGCGGAAGTCAGGAACCGGCAGACCGGCAGCCGCAAACGCGCGACGGGTGGCCACCTTGTTGCGACTCGCTTCGGCCGCGGCCGGTGGGTTTCCCGGAAGGCCCAACGCCTCGGCCACGTGCGCGGCAAGAACGGTGGGACGATCTCCCACGGCCAGCACTCCCGATACTTGTTGCCCACGGCAGGCCACGATCACAGCGTCGAGCGCTCGTGACGTCTCGTGAAAGCGTATCGGGATCGCAGCATCCCACCAGGGATCCTCGAGCCGATCGCAGCGGTCGCTGGCAAAGACCAGCCGGACGCCAAGGCGATCGGCGGCCTCGCCAAAGGATCGGATCTGATATCCCGTCGTCGTTGCGAGGAGGAGAACGCGTTTCACACCACGTCGAGTTGTTCGGGACCCGGCTCCGCGCAGCAATACCACCCTTCGGTCAGGTAGGGCTGTGAATGGCGAAAGGGGTCAGACCCTTTGAGTCGATCCAGATCAAGGGGTCTGACCCCCTTCGCCCCTGTCGCCAACGACCAGATGCGATCGAAAGTCTCGCTACGCGAGCCACTGGTTGCGGAGACGACCTGCATCACCGCACGCTGCAGATCATCGACACGCGCATCCGGGTGACGCCACGGGTAGGTGAGCGACTGTGGTTCGAACGGCTCGACCAGACTCCGGACCTCGGGCAACTCCAGCAGCTTCGATTCAGCGGTCACCAGCAGGCGAATCGCCAGCTGAATGGGGGCGACGCTCTCGGTCAACTCGAGCGTGCGGATCTGTTCGAGCAGATCGACGTATCCGTCGGTCGTCGTCCACGGCGTGAACGGGACGAAGGTGGGCGTCAGTGCGACACCTGCCTGCCGGCACGCCCTGACGGCGTCGATGAAATCGAATCGCGTGTGTCCCTTGCGCAGCTTCAACAGCACGTCATCGTCGACCGACTCCACTGCGCTCGTGATCATCAGGCATCCGGTCTCCCGCAGGAGGCCGAGCATCTCGACGTGCCGCAGGATGTGCTCGACCTTGATCGTCACGTCGTAGGTCAGGCCCGGGAACTCCTTCGCAACGGCCTCCACGAGCCGACGAGCGTGAGTGGGTCCGTTGAAGAAGTCGGGATCGCCGAACGAGATGTGCTGCGCGCCCGCCGCGACCTGCGATCGCACATCGGCAATCACGACATCGAGAGGAATGGCTCGAAAGACACCGCCGTAGACCGGCACGATCGGACAATGCCGGCAGAGGTGCTTGCAGCCGCGCGTAGCATCGGTCGATCCGACGACGCGACGAGTGCCATCGGGCATCTGCAGCGCGGCGTACCGCGACAGCGGCAGCAACGTCGAGCGATCGGGCGCAATGAATTGCGGGCGCTTGCGAGCCGGGCGTTCGACGTGGGGCTCCGGGCTCTCGGCTCTCGGCTCGCTGCCTTTGGCAAGTTGCATGAGGTCGGCTTCCGCATCAGCCCCGAGGACCGCAACACCTTGCTCGCCGAGCCACGCTGCGTTGAGCGGCGCGTACAACCCGTACGCGGCCAGACGCGCTGCCGGATTCACGCCCCTGGCACGCGCGATCAGAGGAGCGGCCAGTCGCGTCGCCGTGTGCATCGGCAGGTAGAACGCAATGAGGCCGGCGCCGCTGACCAGCGAATCGTTCAGTGTTTCGCGGGACGCGTCCACGCAGTCCACCTCGAAGCCCTCGTTTCGCAGCCATGCCGCCGGTGACGCCAGGCCGAGGGGTTGCCGCCCGAGGTCGTACGTGGAAATCAACAGGACCCGCACGGTGCCATTGTTCCACGTTTAGGTCGGCGGGGCTCCCGGCTGCGTGACGGTCAAGTCGATCGGACTGCGTGACCTGCGAGATTCATGCGGTTGGCATGCGCGTCGTTCGCCAGAAGAGCTCACGTCTGGAGAATGTCACGAGTGCTGGTGATCAGAACGCAGGTGCAGCCGGTCTCGCTCCACACTCGTTTGTCGCCGGAGGGGGCTTCCGCCCGGTTGTACTCTCCCGGATAGAGCTTGCGCTCGTCGATCCAGAGCTCGCCGTCGAGGAGGAACAATTCTTCGAGCCCTGCGTGGGTGTGAGGAGGATACTCGACGCCTGGCGCGAGCCGCACCAGCATGCTCACACGATGCCTCTCAGTATCGGTTGCCAACAGCTTGCAGAAGATTCCCGGCGCGACTTCTTCCCATGCCGGCTCGTCCCATTGCCGTGGCGGCAGGACGGGACTTCCGCCCGTGTCCCCCGAGATGCGATGCGCGAGCCGCTCTTGCAGCGATGCCCGCGGTCGCAGGACGTCAACAGGCCAGAACAGAAAGCTGTCGGCAATGGGACGCAACAGCTCGAGTTCGTGCTGGCAGTGCGAGCACGACGCGATGTGGGCCTCGACGGCATTTGCTTCGCCGGGAGGAAGCGTCTGCATCACGTACGCGGATATCTGCGTCGTGTGACTGCACAGGTTGTTGTCGAGGGTCGAGCTCATGGCCTGCCCCATCCATCGCCCAATGCCTGGCGGAGCTTGTGCAATCCCGATCGGATTCTCGTCTTGATCGTCCCCAGCGGCTGGTTCAACCGCGCCGCAACCTCGGCATATGTCAGCTCGGAGAAGTACGCCGCCTCGATCGCATCTCGCTCGTCAGGCGTGAGGGCCGCCAGCGCGCTGCGGAGCGCCTGACCCTGCTGCTTGAACGCGATGAGATCGCCGGGATCGGCCGTATCGGTCGCCAGCAGCGACTCGCCGGTTTCAGGCGGTACGCGCTTCTTCCGTTGCTCGAATCGCAGACGATCGATGGCCCGGGATCGCGCCTGATTCATGATCCACCCGAGGACGGTGCCGTCAGCCTCGTCGTAGCGCGACGCGCGACGCCAGATGTCATGGAAAACATCCAGCGTCACTTCCTCGGCGGTCTCCCGGTTGGCGGTGAGTCGCATGATCAGTGTGAAGACGGCACGATGTGCCCGTTCGTACAGCGCGTGCAGAGCACGTTGATCGCCTGCCGCGATGGATCGGACAAGAGCGACCCACTCCGCTTCCGATACCAGAATGTTCTGCGATTTCGCATAAAGAACCTCGCCCAGCGTGCCAGGAGAACGCTCATCGTCCGGCGCGAACGGACGCACCTCATGCGTGGCCACGGGATCTTTATAACACCTATGGCCTCGGGCGCGGGGGGACCCATGCGGCGCACCTCAACGTCAGGAAACGCACGGGTTACGACAGATCGTGCCGCTCTCCGGCCTTGTCGACATCCGGTTGCCGAGCTCCGGGATCGACCGTCGGCCCAAATAGACGCTGAAGCTCGAGACTGAGAACTGAAAAACAGCGCGGATGAACGTGGAAGATTCGGCACGCCTCGGCGTCGCGGTTGAACTCCAGTTCCAGCTCGACCTCCCCACGACTCGTCAAAGCCCCGCAAACAGCACATGGGTTGCCTGTTGCGAACCCGCCCCACAGCTTGTCGGGAGCGCGTCTCGGCAGAATTCCGGCATCCAACACTTCTCGGGCTCTCGCCCGCAAAAGGCTCTCGTCGTTCACCTGGGCCCCCTGGACCAACCCGTATCTGTCACGGCATCTCATAAAACGACAACGGCGCGGCTACGGATTTCCACGTTATCCTTCGGGTAAATGAATCCGCCCAAGCTCACGGACGCGCTCGCCGACGCCGGTCACGACGCCGCAGAGCCACTGGACACGCGCTTCTTCGGGCATCCCCGCGGGCTGGCCACGCTCTTCTTCACTGAGATGTGGGAACGCTTCAGCTACTACGGGATGCGCGCGTTCCTGCTGTTCTACATGGTCACGCCGGTGGCCAACGGCGGCCTCGGGTTCACCGACGTTCAGGGCACGTCGCTCTACGGCACCTACACCGGCTCGGCGTGGGGCGCAGCCATCGTGGGCGGAATCATCGCCGACCGCATGATCGGTCAGTACCGCAGCGTCCTCTACGGTGGCATCCTCATCATGCTCGGCCACCTCTCGCTCGTCTTTCAGGCTCTGCCCTTCTTCTACGCCGGTCTCGCACTCATCGTCATCGGCACGGGGCTGCTCAAGCCGAGCGTCAGCACGCTCGTCGGCTCGCTCTACCCGCAGGGCGATCCCAGACGCGATGCAGGCTTCTCGATTTTCTACATGGGGATCAACTCGGGCGCCATGCTCGGCCCCATCATCGCTGGTTACGTCGCGCAGAGGGTCGACTGGCATCTTGGATTCGGTTGTGCGGCGATCGGCATGGCCCTCGGCCTGGTGCAGTACATTCTCGATAAACGTTACCTGATGCCTGCGCTCCAACGCATGGAGGCCGAGAAGAAGATGCAGGCGGCGGCACCTGTCGCACAGGTCAGCGCCGCATCCAGTTCCGCGGGCGTCCTGGGCTTCACATCGGGCGAATGGAGCCGCATCGTCGCTATCGTCGTGCTGTTCGGTTTCGCCAGCCTGTTCTGGGCGGGCTACGAGGCCGCCGGTTCCTCGCTGGCGCTCTTCGCCGATCGCAACACGGACCTGCACATCCTCGGCTTCGAGTTCCCCTCCTCGTGGTTCCAGGTTCTTCAACCGTTCTTCGTCATCGTCCTCGCACCACTGTTTGCCTGGCTGTGGATCCGTCTCGGTCCGCGCGAGCCATCGGTCCCGACCAAGTTCGCGTTCGGTCTGCTGTTCATGGGGCTCGCGTTCGTGATCATGCTTCCCGCCGGCGCAGCGGTCGCCGCCGACAATACGCTGCGCGTCAGCGTGTGGTGGCTCATCATGTGGAACCTGTTCTCCGAGTTCGGCGAACTGTGCCTGAGCCCGGTCGGCCTGAGTGCGATCACCAAGCTGTCACCGGCACGCATCGTCGGGCTGATGATGGGTGTCTGGTTCCTCTCCCTGGCCGTCGGCAACAAGCTTTCAGGCTGGACCGCCGGCCTCATCTCGACTATGTCTTTCATCGGCGTCCTCGAGTGGATGGGCGGGATCCTCCTCGTCGCGTCTCTCGTGATGTTCGTCCTCGTGAAGCCCGTGCGGCGGCTCATGGGTGACGTGAAGTAGGCGCGGAACTGTGGCACTCGAGAAATACAAAGAGAAGCGGGACTTCGACACCACGCCCGAGCCGAAGGGCGACAGGCCCCGCAAGTCACCAACCGGCAAGACGGCGCGCTTCTTCTGCGTGCAGAAACATCTCGCCAGTCATCTGCACTACGACTTTCGACTCGAGCACAACGGCGTCCTGCTGTCGTGGGCAGTGCCAAAGGGACCATCGCTCGATCCGGCGACGAAAAGACTCGCGATGCACGTCGAGGATCACCCGTTCGACTACGGCGAGTTCGAGGGTGTCATCCCGTCCGGCTACGGCGCCGGCATCGTCATGTTGTGGGACCGCGGGACGTGGACGCCGCAGGTCGACGACGTGGACAAGGCGATCGAGAAGGGAGATCTGAAATTCACGCTCGACGGCTACAAGCTGAAAGGGTCGTGGGTGCTCGTGCGCACGAAGGGTGGCTACGCGGGCAGCCGCGGGCAGGAAGGCCGCTCGTGGCTGCTCATCAAGCATCGAGACGACTGGTCGTCTGGCGAGCTCGACATCGCAGCGTTCGCACCGCTGAGCGTGAAGAGCGAGGGTGACTTCGCGGAGATCCTCTCGCAGGACAACCCCGACATCTGGCGATCGAACAAGCCCGCCCAGGGAGGCGAAACCGGCGCGATGTTCGACAGAATCATCGCGCAGGCGATGCAGATGCGAGCCGGTTCCGGGACTCGGGAATCAGCGCTCGCTGCTCGGAGCAAGAGCGCGGCGCCGCGAAAGACTCAGACGAAATCGAAGGCGGCACAGACCACGACAGCGGCCGGCAAGCCCGTCAAAGCGAAGACGAAATCGGCGAAACGCCGCTGATGCTACACCTGCTGGACCCGGACGACGGGTGCAGCAGCGTCGTGCAACAACCTCTCCGTCAACACAGCCCACACCGCGAACGACAGGCGGCGGCGATCGTGCCGGGCGATCTGTGTTTTCCAGAACGGTCCCTGCACAACCTCGACTCCCGGCTCCAGCACGCCGAGTTCGAGTGGCGTCTTGCGCTCAGCGGCATATCGCGCGAGCGTCTCCGGGGAGGGCCTGCTCGTGTTGGCAACGACAACATCCACGGGGCGGCCGATCGTTCGCGCGACCCAGCGCGCAGCATCAGCAGCCGTGAAGCCATCCATGCCACGTCCCTCGGTCAGCAGGTTCGAGATCAGAATGATCGGTCCGCGCACCTCGGCGAGGGCTTCCTTCACACCGCGCACGAGCAGCGGTGGCATGAGGCTGGTGAAGAAGCTGCCTGGTCCGATGATCACGGCATCGAACGATCGCATCGCTTCAGCGACCACCGGGTGAATGGACACGTTCGGTTCGAGCCAGACACGCCGGACTTCATGCCCCCTTGCCTGCCCGGCGTCGACTTCGACCTCACCGCGGGTGAAGGTGCCATCCGAGTACTCAGCACAAATCGAGGCGCGCTCAACGCTCACTGGAAAAACGCGCCCGCGGCAGCCGAGCAGACCGCGCAGTCCATCGACAGCGGCGAGAAAGTCGCCGCTGTAGGTTTCCATCATCGACAGCAGCAGGTTGCCGCCGGTGTGTCCGGCCAGGCGATCGTGCTGCTCCAGCGTCGGCAGACGCGACAACAGCACGTTGCGCGCCTCGCGCTCGTTTCGCGACAGCGCCAGCGCGCACTTCAGCACATCACCGGGAGGTAACACGCCGAGCTCATCGCGAAGTTGGCCGGAGCTGCCACCGCTGTCGAACATCGTCACGACCGCGCTCAAGCGCAGCCATGGGTTGCCTTTGAGTCCGCCCAGCAGGCTGGGCAGACCCGTGCCGCCACCCACGCACCCGATGTCCAACTCGCGAAGTCGCATGCTGGATATTGTATCTACGGTGTCAGGCAGTGAATCGTGAATGCTCCGGGCGGTCTAATGTTCACGATTCACTGCCTGACACCTGGGGAACCTGAAGGGGGAACCTGAACGTTGAACTCAGCGTAGACAAATGACGGGAACGCGGTGGCAGAAACCGTAGAATTGGCTCATGACTTCAACCTGGAAGGGCGCCGCGGATTCCCTCGTTGGTGATCTGCGGAACGTCTTTGCGCCTCGTCTCGTGGCGGTCGTCGCCTACGGACCACGAATCGAGGGCGCCAGCGACGATCCGCTGACATGCCTGGCCCTCGTGGAGAGCCTGACGGCGGAGGACCTGCAGGCGTGCGCACAGTACGTGCGACGCTGGGCGCGAGCGCAGATTGCCACGCCGCTGATCGTGCCGACACGCGAGTTCATGCGGTCGCTCGACACGTTTCCGCTCGAGTACGGCGAGATCATCCGCGCGCATGAACTGGTATTCGGTGACGATCCCTTCAGTTCGGCAGCCATCGCCCCGGAGGATCTCCGGCGGGCCTGCGAGCAGCAGGCCAAGAGCCACCTGCTGCACCTCAGGGAAGCGTTCATCGAATCAGGCGGACGGCCAACCGACGTCGCCGAGCTGGTGACAACCTCAGCGCCGGCTTTTACACTGCTGCTTCGGAACGTTGCCCGCCTGAATAGCGTCACTATCAGTGATCGGGCCGACGTGACCCGTGCGGGTGCACGCGCCGTGGGCATTGCCGAGGAGCTGGTCGCTGACATGCTGAACCTGGAACGTCAACCGGGCATCCCCGCGACCGACCCATCCCGTCTCTTTCCCGAATACCTGGCCGCAGTCGAACAGCTCGCACGCGCTGTCGACGGCTGGCGTCAATAGACATGTCACGGCATCCGAGTCGACGGCTCCCATTCGTGGGAGCGGCGATGTGTGCTCGCGTCGTCGTCCTCTGCACGCTCCTCGTGACGGCAGCGCACGCGCAGGATCTGCCGCCCGAGCTGACACGCCCGGTGAACGACTTCGCTGGCGTCATCGACGACGCCAGCGCGCGATCCATGGAAGCGCTCATCAGGTCGCTGCAGCAGGCGACCGGCGACGTCGTGGTCGTGGCCACGGTCGACACCTACGCGCCGTACGGCGACATCCGCGAGTACGCCGTGAAGATGTTCGAGAATCGCGGCCGCGGCATCGGCGAACGCGGGCGTGACAATGGGCTGCTGATTCTCCTGGCGGTCAAGGATCGCCAGGTGCGGGTCGAAGTCGGCTACGAGCTCGAGGAGTTCATCACCGACGGGTTCTCCGGTGAAACGAGCCGCGACGACATGATCCCGCTCTTCCGACGTGGTGACTACGGTGGAGGGTTGCTCGCCGGCACCTCGCGCATCATCGGCCGCATCGCGGAACGGCGCAATGTGACGCTGCAGGGCGTCCAGCCCGAACGCCGGCGCCGGGTCTCGCAGCCGGGGTCGGGTGGAGGCTTGATCGTCGCGCTATTCGTGGCGTTTCTGATCATCAACCTCATCGCCGGCCGCATGGGCGGGCGACGACGCTTCCGCGGCGGCTGGGGTGGCGGAGGCGGCTGGTCGAGTGGAATCGGCCCGTTTGGTGGCGGATTCGGGCGCGGTGGTGGATTCGGCGGCGGGTTTGGTGGCGGCTTTGGTGGATTCGGGGGCTTTGGTGGCGGCCGCAGTGGTGGCGGCGGTGGCGGCGGTTCGTGGTAGATGATTAGACGAGGTGTTCTGCAATGACGTGGATTCGTAAAACAAGCCTGGCTCTCGCACTCGCGGACGTCGTCCTCGGCTCGTCGGGGTGTTCGTACAACACGTTTGTCAGTCAGGAAGAGGCGATCAAGTCGCAGTGGGGACAGGTCGAGAACCAGTTACAACGCCGCAACGATCTGGTCCCCAACCTGGTGGAGACCGTGAAGGGTGTCGCCCAGCAGGAACAGGACGTCTTCGGCCGCATCGCGGATTCACGCGCCAAGCTCGCCGGCGCCTCGACGCCGGAGCAGCAGATGCAGGCTGCGAACGAGCAGAGCGCAGCACTGGCGAGGCTCCTGGTCGTGGTCGAGAACTACCCGCAGCTGCGATCGAACGATCAGTTCGCTCGCCTGATGGACGAGTTGTCCGGTACGGAGAACCGCATCGCGGTGGAACGCATGCGCTACAACGAGCGCGTGCAGGCGTACAACACGTCACGCCGGCAGTTCCCGTCGAACATTACCGCATCGATCTTCGGCTTCAGGGAGTACCAGGTTTTCGACGCGCCGAAGGAAGCCGAGGCGGTCCCGCGGGTGAATTTCGGAAAACCAGGAGCGTAGTGCCGTTCTTGGTTTGCAAGAGGCACTGATGGCGCTCGTAGATGCGTTGTTGCCCGAGTTCGATCACGAGATGAGCGTCACGCGCAAGCTGCTCGAGCGCGTGCCTGACGATCGCTTCGACTGGAAGCCGCACCAGAAGTCCTACTCGCTCGGCCAGCTCGCGCAACACGTGGCGACGGTGCCGATGTGGGGTTCGGTGACGATCAACCAAACGGAGCTCGACATGGGCGGCGGCCAGCAGTTGCCAGCGGTCACGAGTCGAGCGGCGCTGCTGGCGCTCTTCGACGGTCACGTGGCCGGCACGCGTGCGGCGCTCGTGGGGAAGTCGGACGCCGAGCTCACGGCGCCGTGGACCCTCAAGGCCGGCGGCAAGACGCTGTTCTCGATGCCGAAGGCGATGGTGTGGCGATCGTTTGTCATGAGCCATCTGATTCACCATCGTGGACAACTGAGCGTCTACCTGCGCATGCAGGACGTACCACTGCCCTCGATGTACGGACCGACGGCGGACGAGAACCCGTTCTCCTAGGGAACATTCACGATCGCGCGCCGTAGTTGATGCCGAAGCCTGTCGGCATCGATGACGAATCAGCTACCGCGCAGTCCCGATCGCTCGTCGAGCCTGAACGACCGAATACCCGCGCTGCAGCACGCTTCACTCGAGGCGTGGAAGTCGGCGCGGCCCGAACTGCCGTCACTCGGTTCGCGCTCGACACGCTGGCAGCGGTGGCGGAACGCGAGAGCGACCGGTCGTCTCATCGACGAGATCGCCAACCGCGTTGATACTCATCCCGAGAAGACGAGCGAGCAGCGCGAGTGGAGAGATGCGCTGCGCAGCCGACTGCAAGACTTCGGCGAACGCCGCTTCGGGTGGCCCGACGGGTATCGACGACTGCTCTTCGGAGACGCCTTCTACGAGGCATCGGTTGCGTTCGCACGCCAGGCGCGTGCGTTCGATCCGGAGCTGCGGCTCGACGATCTGTGGCAGGCGCTGCGCAACGTGTGGATCGGCAACAACCTGCAGATGCTGTTTGGGCGCCCGGTGCGCCTGACGCGTGGTCTGTTCGCCTACAGCATGCTGTATCCCGTCACCGACAATCTGCTCGATGCGCCGGAACGAACCCCAGAAGAAAAACGCAGGTTCACTGCCCGCCTCGGCCAGCGACTGGTCGGCGACTACGTTCCCGCCTCGCAGCCGGCAGAGGCCGCAGCCTTCGATCTGGTCAGGCAGATCGAGGACGAGTTTCCTCGCCGCGAATATCCTGACGTCTGGCACAGCGTCCTGGCGATCCATCACGGTCAGATTGACAGCCTGCACCAGCAGGGTCTGACGCTCTCCGAGTGCGAGTTGTGCGAGATCAGCTTCGCGAAGGGCGGAGCCTCGGTTCTTGCCGACCTGTATCTGGTTGCTGGCGAAGCCACACCCGCACAGGAGCGCTTCGCCTTCGGCTATGGTGTGTTCCTGCAACTGCTCGACGACCTGCAGGACGTAGCTGGCGATATCGCGGCCTGGCATCACACACTCTTCACCCAGGCGTCGCGCGCGGGGACACTCGATCGCCTGACGGCTCGTCTCGTCAGGTTCATAGACGTCGTACTCGACGAAGAGCGAAGGGACGCTTCCCCGCATGCCAGCGATTGCCTCGACCTGATCCGGCGGAACTGCCACTCGATGCTCGCAGCGGTCGTCGCGGAACACCCGGCGATGTTTAGCGCAGGATTTCGACGGTCCGTCGAATCGCAATGGCCGCTCAGTTTTCGCTCGATGCGGCGTCTCCGCCGGCACGCACAGCGCCGGTGTCAGGCAACCGCGCACAGACTGCAGGCTCGTCGCGGTGTGTCGTCACCGCTGGAGTTGTTGCTCGCTACCCCATGAGCCTGGCTACTCGTAGCGCACGGCCTTCATCGTGCCAATGCGTGTCGCCCGTCGCAGCGGGCATACAGGACTGCCGCGACACTACTCTCCTCTCAGTGCTTCGACCGGATTGATGGAAGCAGCGCGAAGAGCTGGCACAAGCGTCGCCACCAGGGCCAGCACGCCCAGCACGAATGCGCCGCCGGCGAACGACATCAGATCAAGTGGACGGACGCCGTAGAGCATGCCTTCGAGCAAATGCGTCAGCACGGCGGCTGCTGCAAGTCCGAGAGCCACCCCTGCTGCGAGGAGCCGGCCCGCATGCCGCACGATCAGGGCGAGCACCTGCTCGCGCAGTGCACCCATCGCGAGGCGCACGCCGATCTCGCGCCGACGTTGGCTCACGTGATAGGCGGCAATGCCGTAGATGCCGAGGGCTGCAAGCAGAACCCCGGTGACGCCCACGATCGCAGCAAGCCACGCCGCGAGACGTTGAGGAAACAGCGGGTACGCCATCATGTCCTGAAGGGATGCGGCCTGCACCACTGGCAGATTGGGATCCATGTCGCGCACGACGGCTCGCACCTGCGGGATGAGGCTCGGGCCCGTCGGGCGAAGCAGGATCCACAAGATGGGCTCGTATCGCTGCGCCGCCGGGACGTAGAAGAACGGTGTGGGGCGCTCGCCGATCGTCCGGTACTTCGCGTCTCGTACCACTCCGATGATTTCTATGGGCCGCCGGCTGAGACCCAACACGAGTTGCTTGCCGACCGCTGACTCTCCCGGCCAGACCTGCCCTGCGAGCGTCTCGTTGACGATGGCGACCGCTGGAGCGCCGGCGCGATCGGCCGCACCGAAGTTGCGGCCGGCAACGAGAGGGAGTCCAAGGGTCCGGAAGTAGCCTGGCGTGACGATGTTCTGGCTCGCGTCGATCGCGCGATCGTCACCAAACTGGTCCGGCCGCCAGGAGCGGCCGCCTTCCCGCTCCCCGGTCAGCGGCATGACGCGAGCCGAGGCCGCCGCGTCAAGACCGGGTAACCGCTCGATCCGCGACATCAGCGCCTCGGCAAACGCTCGTCCCCTGCCGATGTCGTATCCACCGAGGCGAAGATCGAGGCCGACGACCTCGACGCTGTCTACCGTGAACCCCGGGTCGATCGCCCCGGCATTTCGTAACGATCGGCCGAGCAGCAGCGCGCACACCATCAGGACAACAGAGAGCGCCACCTGCGCAATCACGAGCGCTGAACGCGCCCGTGCGCGCCGCCGATCGTCGCCGCTGCCGCGAACGATCAACGGTGCGAGATCGCTCCGGGTGGCAGCGCGGGCAGGGGCGAGGCCGCAACTCGCACCGACCACCACAGCGAGCATCATCGAGAACGCGATGACCCGCCAGTCGATGGCCAGGTCGAAGGTGACATCGATCCGAGCCAATGGCACCAGTTGCTCCAGAACGCCAATGGCCCACCACGCTCCGACCAGACCGACCGCGGCACCCGCCGTGGAGACCATCACGCTCTCGATCACCAGCAGCCGCATGATCCGGTGGCGGGCCGCGCCGAGTGCGAGGCGCAGGCTGAGTTCCGGTGCGCGCGTGACGCCGCGCACGAGCAGCATACCGGCGACGTTGAAGGCCGCGATGAGGAGGATCAATCCAACGAGGGTGAACAGCAACGCGACGAAACGGCTCACGATGGATCGAACGCTGACCGGCACGGCGCCGGGCGGAGCCACGCCAACGCCGTGACGACGGTTGCTGTCGGGATGCTCGCGCTCCAGATCGCGGCCGATGCGCCCCATCTCCGCACGGGCCTGATCGACCGAGACACCGTCTTGCAGTCGGCCAACGCCCATCAGCCATTGCCGCCCGCGCAACGCCACGCGTTGAAGGTCGTCACCGTCCGGGTAAGAGGTGATTGGAACCCAGAGACCCTGGTAGCCGATGGAGTATCCATTGAACCCTGGCGCAGTGACGCCGATGACGGTGAACGGGCGGCCGTTCAGGTGGATGGTGCGTCCGATGACACCTGGGTCGGCGCGAAACTGCGTCCGCCACAGGCGATCGCTGATCACGGCAACGGTGCTGGGGCTCGCAAGGCGCTCGTCCTCCGGCAGGAAGCCGCGTCCGCGAGCGATCGAGACGCCAAGCACACGAAAGTAGTTGGCCGACACATACGCGCCCGGGACGCGCGCGGCGCTCTCGGACGTCCCAAGCCCGAATGTCGCAATCGGTCCGGCATGGTAGGCGGCGAGCGCCTCGAATACCGTCTGTCGCTCGCGGTAGTCCAGGTAGTTCGGGTAGGAAAACGTATCGAAGCCGTCGCCGCTGTAGAACCCGCTCCCTTGGCCGGCATCGATGCGGCCAACTTCGACCAGCCGGTCCACGCCAGCAATGCCCGGCCGGCCGCGGAACAGATAGGCGTCGGCGAGGCTGAAGACAACAGCGTTGCCGGCGATGCCGAGACCAAGAGACAGGACGGCGGTCGTGGCGAAGAGCGGGCTGCGTCGCAGGACGCGCGCCGCGTAGTGAACATCCTGCGCGACCGCTTCGATGAACGACCCCGACCGGGCGTCCCTCACCTGTTCCTTGACGGATTCGATGCCACCGAGCTCCAACAGGGCCACGCGGCGAGCCTCGGCAGGCGACACTCCGCGCTGCACATGTTCATCGACCAGCACATCGAGCGCCGCGCGCAGTTCCTCGTCGAGCTCGCGCTCGACGCGGGCGCGGTTCAACAGGTTGAGCAGGAGCGAACGAATTCTCGACAACAAGACCATCACCTGGTCCTCACGCTTTCACGTCAAGCTTCCAACGCTTTGGCCATCGCCAGCGCCACGCGATTCCACTGCTCGGTCGCTTCGCCAAGCTGTTTCCGGCCCGCCCTGGTCAGCTTGTAATATCTGGCTCGCCGGTTGTTCTCCGACGCTTCCCACGTCGACGACAGCCAGCCCGACTCCTCGAGGCGATGCAGTGCGGGAAACAACGAGCCGGGTTGGACGACGAAGGTCCCGCCGGTGATCTGCTCGACGCGCCGTGAGACGCCGAGGCCATGCAGTTCCCCGGACGACAGCGCCTTCAGGATGAGAAGGTCGAGCGTGCCCTGCAGCAGGCTGGCGCGGTCAGGCGGCATAGCGAACCTCTCGTATCGAGCTTCTATACGAGAGGGAGTGTGCCCGCTGGTCCTATCGATTGTCAATAGGAGGGCACGGGATACCTGGCGCCAGGTCGCGTTCACCTCGGGCGTCGGGGCAGCGACCGCCTACAATGACCCCGGATGCCCGGACGCTCTTCCCGCCCTGCGGCAGCGGGTCCTGCCTCCGCTCGACTGAGAGAGGCGGTATTGCTGTCTGCCCTCGCGCCGTTGACGCCACTGGCCGTTTGGTGGCTGTTGCGGGACCAGTGGGTGGCGCAACTCGGAAACCTGTTTGGTCGGTACCTGTCGGACGTTTATCCGAGAACCGCGGCCGTCGTCGTGATGTGCCTCATGGCGGTCATGGTGATCGGTTCTTATCGCGTCCGACGACGGCGCAAGGCGAAGCCCTCCGCCCACTCTGAACAGACATCGCGGAGGGACCCCGTAGAATTTCAAGCGTACGCGCTGCTCGGAGTGCTGTACGTGATCGTGGTGTCAGGCACAGCATTCGACAATCTGTCTCTACTCGTCGGACCGGAGCTGGCGCGGCGTTATCCGATGGCGGCGAGACTCGCCGGTCTGGCGGTTACCGGGCTTGCCCTGTTTGCGCTCTTCCGCCTGGCAGATCGTCGCAAGCGCCGGCCCGCTGCGAGCGCCGAAGATCGAGCCGTGGCCTCGATGCATCGGCTGTTTACCGAGTACCTCATCATCCTGATCGTCAGCTTCGGTCTCGGCGTGACTTTGTTGATGGCGTTGCATCTGGCCAGCGCCATCAGCGAGGCGTGGGTCGCATTCTATCCATGGACGCCGCTCGCGTTTGTGCTGGCGATCCTGGTAGCCATCGCCGATAGCGTCCGATCGCATTACCGTACGACCCCGCGACCGGCGATGGCAAGAGCGCTTGGTAATACCGCTGAAACCATCCTCTGGATCCTGGGGCTTTTCGCTCTCGCCGTTCTGCTGCTGTTCTGGAACTATCGAGGACTGCTGGACTCCTCGGCCGTTTTCGCTCAGGTCTCCCCGGCGGTTCGTACCGCCTTCTTCGCCATGCCGTCGATTTTCCTGGCGTTCGTGCTGTCGATGTTGCTGCTCTTCGCGCGAGCGGGCCGCCGGGCGCGCGTGTTCATCTCCTTTCAACACGCGCGCGAACAGACAGCCATCGAATTGGAACGGGCACTCCACGCTTCGGGTCTGATCGTCCGGCGAATCCCCTTTCGCCAGGATTATCAGCACGACGCTCTGCTCCGGGAAATCCAGGAGGA
Organism: Acidobacteriota bacterium; assembly: GCA_032156805.1. Lineage (GTDB taxonomy): Bacteria > Acidobacteriota > Vicinamibacteria > Vicinamibacterales > UBA2999 > Gp6-AA40. Next base: position 87,405 of record JALDXQ010000001.1, on the reverse strand, counting down.
GATCCGCCGCTGCGACGCAGTCGTGTGCCTGCCAGGCGCCCGGCCTTCTTTTGTGGAAAATGAGATTCTGGTGGCGTCCACGTTGCGACGGTACATCGTCTTTCTGGTCGGGAAGACCGAGCCGCGGCTGCCCAATACCGCCTACTACGGCTATCCAGTGTTCCGACTGGAGCGAGTCGAACGCCTCGAGTTCAAGCCCGTCGCGGAGCTGATCCTGCTCGTCGCCGGAGACTGGCGCGCGTCATGGCGGTACTTCCTCGACAGCTGGACCCGGCTGTTCAACGACGGAAAAACGCTCGTCGTGGTCGTCATGACGTTTGTATTGGGAACCTATCTCGTGGGCGCTTCACTCGCCTCGCTGCCAGGCAGTGGCACCGACCCCTGGCGCGTCCTCAGCCGTTTCCATCGTATTTATCTCGACCTGCTCGGCAACTGGACGCCGCTCTGGATTTGGTTGAATCTGTTTTTGATCGGCAGCGCCTTCGCGCTGATCAATCAGATTCGTGCGCGGCGGGTCTTGCGTCAAGACATCCTGACTGGACATCTCACGCTACAGGTTCTTCGCGAGCGTCTTGGCAGCGGCAGGAGAACCAGGCAGTTGCTCGCCTGCTTGTGGAAGCAGCCGCCACGCGCCGAACACGAGGCCTAGTCTAGCGCGCCGGTGGCGGCGCCGGGCGGAGCAGTTCGTGAATGGTGCCCGGCCGGCGCAGCTTGGTGATCCAGACGATCTGGCCGATGTGCAGCGCGTTGTGATGGGTGACGTGCAGGAGGATGTCGGCAACCGGTCGGTTGCGATCGCTGGTCGGCTGACTCAGACGCTCCGGCGTCAGCGTGCGAAGCACGGCGCTGACCCGGGCGGCGACGTCGGTCCACACCTGCAGGATGTCCGCCTTGGTCCGCTCGCCGCGCGCCCCGAATTCGGCATCGCGATCGCGCACGCCGGGCGCCCCGCCGATGACGTGCTCGAGGAAATGCCGGTTCGATCCCGCCACATGCAGCACGAGGTTGCCGATGGCGTTCGACTGCTCGTGCGGACGCCACCAGAGATCGTCCTCGGTGAGCACCTCGAGGCACTTCTCGACCTGATTGGGAAACTCCGTCACCAGTCGAGTCGTGAGGTGCTGAAGGAGAAATGCGTCGACCGATTCAGGCATCTCGTGATGATAAGCTCAAACGTGGGCGTCCCGCAGCCGGGACGGCCTCAGCATCGATTCGCGTGACCTTCACACAGACCGAGTTCCGGCCGCGATTCGGCGGCGGCCACATACAGACCCTGTATGCCTGGGCAAAGCCGCGCGTGTTTCCGCGGCTACCTGCACCCGTCGGCCGCTACTTCGACGTCGCCTCCGACGCGCGGGTGCTCGCGCACTGTCACTGGCACAGCCGGCCGCAGGACCATCCGACGCTCATCCTCCTGCACGGCCTCGAGGGCTCGAGCCTGGCGCATTACATGGGGGGGATGGCCGACAAGGCCTGGGCACGCGGCTGGAACGTGGTGCGCCTCAACCAGCGCAACTGCGGCGACACCGAGCACCTGTCTCGCGGCCTCTATCATTCGGGGCTGACCAACGATCCACTCTTCGTGTTGCGTGAACTGGTCATGCGCGACGGCATCCGCGCCATCGCCGTCGCCGGTTACTCACTGGGCGGCAACCTCGCCCTCAAGCTGGCTGGCGACCTCGGACCCGATGCGCCGCCACAATTGAAGGCGGTGTGCGCGGTGTCTCCAACGATGGACCTGGCGGTGTGCGTGAAAGCGCTGGAGCGGAAGGCAAACGTCGCGTATCAATGGAATTTCGTGCGGCGCCTGAAGGCGCGCATGCGGCGCAAGGCCGCTGTGGTGCCGGGCGTGTTCACGCTCGATGCGTTACCGCGAATCTGGACCGTGCGTCAGTTCGATGAGGCCTACACAGCCCCTCATCACGGCTTTCGTGATGCCGCCGACTACTACCATCGCGCGAGCGCGATGCGCGTCATCGATCGGATCTCGGTACCAACCCTGATGCTGACGGCGGCGGACGACCCCTTCGTGCCCGTCGAACCGTTCCGCCATCCCGATGTCACGGGGAATCCCCACGTGACCGCGATCGTCACACCGCACGGGGGACATTGCGCGTTCGTCGAGCACGCGCTCGAGCAGTACGACGGCTACTGGGCGGAAGAACAGGTCGTGCGGTTCGTCACGACACACGCAGATGTTCCATCAGCATCCGCGCGAACTCCGGCCCCTTCCCTTCCTCTTCGTGCTTGAAGTAGACGTAGACGTCGCTGCACGCTGACGTCCGCTCGGCAATCGTCTGCGCCCAGCGCGCGATGTCGTCAGCAAGGTACCCCTCGTCACGCAGGCGGAAGTAGGCGTAGTCGGCGGTGACCTCGAGCGGAGTCGAGAGCTTCTCGCTGTCCGCTACACACAGCGCGAGATTCCGCGCGCGCAGCCGCGCGTATGTCTCTTCGTCGAGCCAGGACGGATGACGGAACTCGAAGGCGGCACAGACACGCGGCGGGAAGGTTTCGAGAAAGGCGTCGAAGACCGCCAGATCCTTCTTGAAGTTCGGCGGGAGTTGAAAGAGCAGTGCCCCGAGCTTCGGTCCCAGGCTCGCTGACGTCTCGAGGAACTGGCGGACCCGGTCCCCGCAGTCACGGAGTCGGCTGTCGTGCGTAATCCGTTTCGGCGCCTTGAGTGTCAGCTTGAAACGCTCCGGCGTCGCGCCGTTCCAGCCCGCCAGGATCTTTTCATTGGGCGCCCGATAGAACGTGTAGTTGATCTCGACGGTCGGGAAACGCTCGGCGTAGTACGGCAGCATTTTCGCCGTGGGCAGCGTTTCCGGGTAGAAGCTCCCTTTCCATTCGGGGTAGTTGTATCCCGACGTCCCAATCCAGATAGACATGGTTGTGTGCGATTCTGAATTCAGAATTCTGAAGTCAGAATTCAGAACTCATGCCTCTCTCGCCCATCGCATCAGCGTGGCCACGTTCGGCGCCTTGCCGTGCATCAGCAGCCCGACCTTGAAGACCTTGGCGGCGAACCAGATGACACCGCAGGCTGCCGCCAGACCGACCACCATGGACAGGAGCACCTGCCACGTCGGTGGAGGCGTGGCCGACGCGAGGCGGATCATCATCGCGAACGTGTTGACGGGCGGAATGAAACTGAGCGCGACGGCCAGCGTCGAGTTGGGTTCGCGTCCGATGATCGGCGCGAACATCCAGGGTGCCATCAGAGCCAGCATCACCGGCGTCATCAGCGATTGCGCCTCGCGCATCTCATTGACCGCAGCGCCAACGGCACTGAACGCCGCCGCGAACACGAGATAGGAAATGACGAAGAAGACCAGCAGGTAGAGAATCAATAGCGGATCGAGGAGACCGAACATCGCGAACGACATCAGCAGGAAGATCCCCATGGCGATGTACAACGCCAGCACCAGCATGCTGACAGCCATCTGCCCCAGGATCTTCCCTGCCATCAGCTCGATCGGTGAGACAGCCGAGAGCAACACTTCGATCACCCGGTTCGACTTCTCTTCCACGGTCTGGGTGAGCAGCGTCTGGCCGCCGATCATCACGCCAAACACCAGCAGGCCCGCGAACACGAACGGCAGCGCACGATTGAAGGCCACGTTGGTTCGGCGTTCCTCGCCGGCCGCAATGGTGACCGACGTTGCACGCCGGACCCGCATGACGGCCTCGACCTGACTGCGATCGAGGTTGTGCGCGCGGATTCGCGCGGCAATCAGCGACTCGCGGAGCGCGTCGTAGAGTTCCGTCTCGATCCGCTCATCGAGATTCTCGGGCACGAACAGCTCGTAGGTGCCGTAGTCCGATTGCCCGCTCGCCACGACCGCATTCGGCTGCACGACGACCAGTGCCAGATGGCGCAGACCGCCCGCGGCTGGCGCCTCCGTCAGCCACTGCTTTTCACGCTGCAGATCGGAGGCAGCGGGGCGTTCGAGAATCGTCAGTTCAGGCGGCGTGCCGATGGCTCGCTGCATGGCGCCGCTCGACGACCCAGCGGCGGTGCGAACCGCGGCTGGAGCGTTCTCGAACGCGCGCTTCGTGCTCTCGACGCGCCGCGCCGTGATCGCGCCAGGCGCCAGCGCCTCACGCAACGGTCCCGCGATCTGGCCGGTCTGATCGATCACGGCCACCTCACCACGAATCGCCTGCGCGCCCTGGCTCACCACGCGCGGGAACACGACCGCCAGCACGGCGAAGATCGCCGGCATGAGCAGCAGGCCGATGACGAACCCCTTGTTCGCCACCGCCGCCATGAACTCGCGGCCGGCGACGAGCCCGATTCGTTTGATGCTCACGCTCATGCCAGCGCTCCTTCGGTTCCGCTCGTCAGGCTCTCCCGCAACGCGCGCGATTGATCGTTCTGCTGACCATCGGCAACGATGCCGACAAACACATCTTCGAGCCTGCGGCGCGCCAGTTCGATCCGCGCTGGCGGCACCGCTGATGCCAGCCGCGCCATCACCGGCGCCGGATCGACGCCCTGGCCCAGCGTGATCCGGTAGGACCCGTCGTTCCCCTCGACCCGCTCGACACCGCTGACCGCGGCAAGCCTCGACGCAGTCGCGTTCACATCAATTGGTTCGAACAGGATGGTTCGGGGATCGAACTGGCGCCGCAACCCGGCCATGGCTTCGTCCAGCACCTTCTTTCCCTGGTGAATCATCACGACGTGCTGGCACATTTCTTCGGCATTGGCCATCACGTGCGTCGACAGCAGCACCGTCGCACCGCGACGGTTCTCCTTCAGGATGTGATCGCGCAGGATGCGCACGCTCACGGGATCCTGGCCGCTGAATGGCTCGTCGAGAATCAGCAAGTCTGGCTGATGAATGACGGCAGCGAGAAACTGCACGCGCTGCAACATGCCCTTCGACAGATCCTCGCAACGTTTGCCCTCGATGCCTGGCAACCCGATCTCCTGCAGCAGGCGCGGAACGCGCGCCGCGGCATCGCCATGGCCCAGCCCCTTGAGCTGCGCCATGTAGATCAGGAATGCGCCGACCTTCATCTTCCGGTACACGCCACGCTCTTCCGGCAGGTACCCGATGCGATCCTTGGCTTCGAGAGCGGAACGGCGGCCGAGCACCGACAACTCGCCCGAGTCCGGGAACAGGATCGACATGATCATGCGGATGCAGGTCGTCTTGCCCGCGCCGTTCGGTCCGATCACGCCGTAGAGCGCGCCCTGCGGCACGACGAGGTCCATGCCCTCGACGGCAATGGTCGTCCCAAACGTCTTCCTGAGATTCCTGAGTTCGAGGGCTGGTGGCATCCGGAAGCGGTTATATCACTGAGAAAGCTCGGTCCGGCTGAAGCCGGACACTACGATCTGTCAAAACTTGCTACAGTGGACGGAGTGCGTCTCCCCTGGGTTCCGCTTCTGTTTCTGATTGCGCTGGCCGGATGCGGCCGAACGCCCGACGCCTCTGCCCGCTCGTACGAGTTGCAGGGTCAGATCCTCGCCGTTCGCGCGGAACGAAACGAGGTCGTGATCAAGCACGAGGACATCAAGGGCTTCATGCCCGGCATGACGATGCCGTTCACCGTGAAGGATCCGGAACTGCTGAGCGGCAGGGAGCGCGGGGATTTGGTGACCGCCACGCTCGTCGTTGGCGAAACCCAGGCCTACCTCACCACGCTGACCAAAACAGGTCACCAGGAGATTTCCGAGCCGCCACCGCCGCCGCCAGCGCCCGACATCCTGTCTACCGGGCAGGCGGTGAAGGACGCGCCGCTCGTCGACCAGGACAACGAGCCGCGCGCTTTCTCCTCGTTCAAGGGTCACCGCCTCGCCCTGACGTTCATCTACACCCGCTGCCCGATACCGAACTTCTGTCCTCTGATGGACAAGCACTTCGCCGCCGTGCAGAAGACGATCGCTGCTACCCCGTCGCTCGCGGATGTGCGTCTGCTCACCGTGACGCTGGACCCGGAATTCGATCGCCCCGCGATTCTGAAGGCGTACGCGCGCCGGCGTGAAGCGGATCCGGCTGTCTGGACGTTCCTCACAGGCGAGCCCGCGGCGGTCAACACGTTTGCGACGCAGTTCGGGCTCTACGTCGAGCACAACCCGCAGAACGCCGCCGACATCACGCACAACCTTCGCACCGCCGTCATCGATCCGGAAGGCCGCCTCGTCACCGTGCACAGCGGCAATTCCTGGACGCCAGCCGAACTCGTTGCCGACCTCAGCGCTGCGCCCGCTCCCACGAACTGACCGGATCGTTCCTCCGGTGCTCGCGTTGACGCCGCAGGAGCGTGCTGTCGTTGCGCGCCTGCGCACGCCCGGCCAGGTGCAGGCATGGTTGAACGCGCTGCCGTACAACACGGAGGTTGGCGGCGAGACGCTTCGGAGCTTTCGTGGCGTGGTGCGCACCGGGACGGCGCACTGCCTCGAAGCCGCGCTCTCCGCCGCGGTGATCCTCGAACAACATGGTTATCCGCCGCTGGTCCTGAGCTTCGAGTCGATCGACCTGCTCGATCACGTCATCTTCGTCTATCGCACGAAGACGGGATGGGGCTCGGTCGCGCGTTCGCGCGATCCGGGTCTGCATGGACGGCGGCCGCTGTTTGCCACGCCGCGCGCGCTGGCGCTCAGCTACTTCGAGTCGTACATCGACTTCACGGGGCGCATCAAGGCATACACGGTCGTCGATCTGCGAGTCATGGGGCGCTACGACTGGCGGCTCTCGGAGAAAAACGTGTGGAGCGTCGAGCAGATGCTGCTCGACTGGCCGCATCGCCGCATTGCGTCCTCCGACACGAAAGCGGAGGCCATGCGCCGGCGCTACCGGACCTTTCGCGACGCCCACGGCTACAAGCCATGGAAATACTATCGAGGCCGCGAGCGCTGGACCCCACTCCCAGAGGAATTTGCTAAACGGGGATGATATCTGCGGTTCGACGGTCCGTGGGGTCGATGGTGCGACGGTCCGGTCCGAAGGTTCGAGAGTCCGACGGGTGGTCCGATCGGACCCTGGACCGGACTATCCGACTTCGGACCGGACCATCCGACCTCCGGACCGTCCGGACCGGACCGTCGCACCCTCGCACCGCCGCCCCATCGGACCGCTGACAGCGATCAATCGAGATCGAAATCCCTCACCGGCCGTGTCACCGGCTCGTGGCGCGCCTTCTTCAAGGCTTCCTCGAACCTCTTCGTCAGCGCATCGTCGCGCGTCTTCTCGTTTTCGAATGACTGGTCGAAGAGCGACTCGCGCCGTGCGGCTTCAGCCTCGAGAATACGCGCGGCGTCGCTCAGTTCCGGTTTGTCGCCACGCTCTGGCACGTGGTGGCTCACCACGCGACGAAGGTTCGTGTCGATGACGAGGACGGCGTCGCAACACGGGCAAATGACTTCAAGCTCGCTTTTCAGCTTCGCCATGGGAGCATTCTACGTAATGCAGAATGCAGAATTCAAAATACCGATGAAAACGCCCGGACGGCCTGCATTCTGCATTCTGCATTACAGTCGCTGAGGGATGACTGAGACACGCAAGCGAACGATTCGCGTCGCCACCTACAACATTCATCGCTGCCGCGGCATGGACGGGCGCACGCTGCCCGGTCGAATCGCCGACGTGATCCGGGCGATCGATCCCGATCTCATCGCGCTGCAGGAAGTCATCGGTGCGGGAGCGCACTCCCCTGGCCATGCCGAGGAACTCGGCGCGCAACTGGGCATGGGCTGGGTCATGGCGCCCACGCGCCACCTCCGCGGGAATCTCTTCGGCAACGTCGTCCTCAGCCGGCATCCGATCGTCCACCACGCACATTACGACCTGTCCTGGAAGACGTGTGAGCCGCGCGGCTGCCAGCGTGTCGACGTGGCATTCGGCGACGCTCAACTACACCTCTACAACGTTCATCTGGGCACGGCGTTTCTCGAGCGCCGCTATCAGGCCGGGCGGCTCAAGGCGATCGTGCACGATCGTCGCGTCGGCACCCCGAAGGTCGTGCTCGGCGACTTCAACGAATGGATGAAGGGGCTTGCAACGTCGACGCTCAACGAGCAGTTGCAGAGCATCGATCTGCGAGCACACCTGCGGCGCCGCCGGACGTATCCCGGCGTCTTCCCGGTGCTGCATCTCGATCACATCTACTACGAGGGGGAGGTGGAGGTCGTGAAGGTGGAACTACCGCGCACGAGGCTCTCGCTCATGGCATCAGATCATCTGCCGCTGGTCGCAGAGCTCAGGATTCAGTTTCCGTGAGCGAAGCTCCCTAGCTCTCTTCTTCGAACTCTTCTTCTTCGAGGGGGAGGAAGCGCGTGGGTGGACGAAGCGCTTCACGATAGTCGTACACTGGCAGATGCTGCACGTGCAGCGACATCACACACCCCGGAGCCTTTTCGTCGATGACGACGGTCACGGGACTGCCTTCGACGCCTTCACGAAATGCGAGGCGGCAGCCGCAGGCGAGCCGAGCGTGCGTGAAGCCTTTCAACATGTCTGGATCATACTACAGCAACCTTCCGCCGGATCCCGGCGGGCGCCGCGTCACCAATCGCGTCAGACCGGCTTTACAGCAGTGCCTTGATCTCGCGCTCGATCTGCTCCTTCGTTGCAATACCGGAGTGTTTCTTTGCAATGACGCCGTCCCGCCCGATGATCACCGACACCGGGATGCCGAAGAGCGGTCCGAATGCTTCCTGCACATCCTCGCGGCCGTTGCCCACGAGCACGGGGTAGTTCATCTTGAACTCTGCCGCATACGGCAGCAACTTTTCGGCGGTGTCGTCGACCGATAGCCCCAGCACGACAAGATCGTCGGCGTACTGCTCCTGCAACTCGACCAGAGAGGGAATCTCGGCACGGCACGGTCCGCACCACGTCGCCCAGAAGTTCAGGAGAATGACTTTCCCCTTGAACGAGGCGAGCGTCACGTCAACGCCGTGCATGTCCTTGAGGGTGAAGTCGAGGCGCGCGGGCTTGCCCGTCGCGTCGGCGTCCTCGGGTTCACCGGGGAACTCCACCGAGCCACCGGGGCCGTCCACATGCGGCTCGATGCCTGGTGCGATCCAGATCAGACCGAGGGCGAGCGCCACGGCGCCCATCGCCAGCCAGACGGCCTTACGCGACTGCGGCCTCTGGGGTTGTTCCGGCGCAGTTTCCGGGCCTTTTTCCGGCTGCTCAGCGTCCACGGGTTTCATGTCATCCATGCTGATCGGCTCCTCGGGAAGTCTACCGCGCTTCGCGCTTCACGTATTGGGCGGCGCCCTCCAGTCCTCCGGCGTGCGCCGCCGAGACCAGGACGAACGTCGTCCCTTCTCTTGACCAGATCTGCGAACGATGCCCGAGCGTGACAACGTCATCGGGCTGCCGTTCCTTGCCGGGCAGGACGAAGAGCGACACGTCCTGGCCGTGCACCTTGTACATCACATGTGGCACGAACCCGTCCCCGTACAAGCAGCGCCGCGCACCAATGAGCTGAATGTCGTCCTGCGGTGACGATGAGGGGACGTGCACGTTCCAGCCGTACTGCTGGGACAACTGGCGTTCGACGCTGGCAGCATCGCCCGACGCGTCATCGCGAGGCGCGAGCAGCTTGAAACACTTGGAATGATCGGCCGTCAGCTGCGCGGCGAGGAGCGCATCGGAGCGACGGGTTGCGAGTGAGAGGAGGGCCGAGGCCGTGAAGATCATCACCACGACGGTGAGCAGGACCGGTACGAGACGAACACGCCACGACGGCCCGTACGTCCCCACCCTGCCCAGCGAGTTCTTCCGGGATCGCGCGAGCGCCTCGCAACGACTGCGAAGTCCGGGAGGCAATGGCTCATCGAGCAGGTGCGCAGCACGCTGGCGCAGCAGGTGCTGTCCACCGGTTTCGTCTGCCACCAGGCGGCGACATGGCGCGCAGGCCGTCAGGTGCTGTTCGACGCGATGTCGCTCCTGCGGCTCGAGCAGATCGTCAACGTAGGCCGCCAGCGACTCGCTGATTTGGCGACAGTCACTCATGCAGTCGCTCGAGTCTTGCGCAGCTCGTCGAGCAGCATCCTGCGCCCTCGAGAGATGCGCGACATGACGGTGCCGATGGGGATATCGAGCATCCGTGCTATTTCCGCGTACGAGAACTCTTCGACATCGCGCATCCAGACCGCCTGACGAAAAATCTCCGGCAACGCATCGAGCGCCGCACGCAGGTCGGCGTCGAGCGTGTTGCGAAGCAGGAGCGCCTCGGGTGTGTCACTCGCCGACGGACTCGCGGCCGACGATTCCAGTTCCTCGAGACGCGTGCTGTCGACGTCGACCGCCTCGCGCCCGGTGTCGCGAAGCCGGTTCCGCCATGTGTTGTGCAGAATCGTCGACAGCCAGGCCCTCAGGTTCGTGCCCCTCTCGAACCGGTCCGAGAAGCGCAGCGCCTTGACGACCGTATCCTGCACGAGGTCCTCCGCATCGGCCCGGTTCCGGGTCAGCCTCAAGGCCGTGGCATACAGCGGCTCGAGGTAACGCAGAACCTCCGCGCCGAACGCGTCAGCGTCTGCGGGCTGGCGACGTCGGAACATCGGCGATACCGAGACCTAATGGATGAACCCGGCCGGCGGCTGGAAAATTCCTCGGGTGACCCGTGCGACTTCGCCAGTATACCTGCGAGGCGTTGCCACCAAACGCCTCGCAGGTTGCAACGTCTTCTGGCCCCGCTCGCGGGGCGCGACATCTTGACCGGGGGAATGCCCGGGTTCTCTGGGACGAATCAAGGCGGTCCAGATGTCTGGCGAGGACGATTGCATAGGACATTTGAGCAATCCGATACCTCGACACCGACAGTTTCCGCCACGTTTTCCCATAATCGCGCGAGGCACATCCTTTGCTCGGCCGGAGGTGGTTCCACGGATTGCGAGCGCAACTAGGTCGGCGGTAAGATCGCGACTCGCCGCGCACCAGGTTTGCGTGCCGAACGCGCAGGGCGGAATCCCTGTAAGGAGAAGTGACATGAGCACCTTCGGCGAGGTCTCGCTGAAGCGTGTCCGAGCGGCGATGGACACGCGCAAGCGGATTCTGCTCCGGGTGTTGGCCTTGCTGGCCTTCGCTGTGCCGGCCGCCGCGCAAACCCCCTACATCCCCTATTTCGGGAAGAACCAGATCCGCTACGACAAATTCGAGTGGTTCCGTTACGAGACGGATCACTTCATCATCTACTACTACGCCGAGATCGAGCCGCACCTCGAGCGGATGGCCGGGTATGCCGAGAGCGCGTATCAGCAGGTCAGCTCCGAGCTCAAACACGACCTCGCTCACAAGGTCCCGCTCATCCTCTTCCAGACGAGCAGCGAGTTCCAGCAGCAGAACGTGATTCCGGGCGCGGCGCAGGAAGGCGTCGGTGCATTCGCCGAACCGATCCGCCAGCGCATCGTCATGCCCATGGACGAGCCACCCGATCTCCTCTACCGGCTGATCCTGCACGAGCTCACGCACCAGTTCGACTACGACATCATCCCGGCCACACTCGTCCGTCGCACCACGCCGCTCTGGGTCCACGAGGGGCTGGCCGACTACATGACCGGCATCTGGCGTCCGCTCGACCTCATGGCCGTGCGTGATGCCGCTGTCGCCGACATCATCCCGAAGATGAGCAAGCTGGAGGGATACAGCGATGTTGGCGGCGCGCGAATGATCTACAACCTTGGTCACGCCATCTTCGAGTTCATCGAAGCGAAATGGGGTAAGGAAGGCCTGCGGCAGTATCTCTTCTCGCTGCGCAAGTCGGTCATTGGCGGCGGCGAGGACGCGTACGAAGAGGCCTTCAAGATCACGGCCGAGGAATTCGACACGGAGTTCGAGAAGTACCTCAAGGATCGCTTCAAGCCGTTCCGCGACAAGGAACGCCCCGCCGACTACGGCCGCAATCTCCTTCCGAATCCGGAGAGAACACCCTATCGTGGTGGCTACACGGTCGAACCGTCGCCGTCCGGGGATCTGCTGGCCATCTTCTCCGGCAACGCCCGCGATCGCGAGGGAGACATCCTGCTCATTTCGTCTCGCGACGGCAGCGTCGTGCGAAACCTGACCAAGGGTTTCGATCAGGATCTCGGATTCGAGTTCATCTCCACGCCGGGCGGCCGCTGGGTCACGGTGCCGTGGTTCACCTGGTCCGCGACGGGCGACCGTCTTGGCTACTTCGCGCGCACCGAGAAATCGCGCTCGCTCATTCTCCAGAACGTCCTGACGAGCGACATCGAGCGGAAGATCGAGATGCGAACGGTCGACGATCCCGAGTCGCCTGATTTCTCGCCCGACGGGCGGCGCGTCGTGTTCGCCGCGCTGCAGAACGGCACCGGCGACATCTTCGTCCTCGACGTGCAGACCGAGGAAGTCACGAATCTGACCAAGGATCCGTTTGCCGATTCCGCGCCGACATGGTCGCCCGACGGGCGCTCAGTTGTGTATCTCGCTCGTATCAGCGGCAACGAGAAGCTGTTCCAGATCGACGTCGCGACCGGCGAGAAGAAACAGCTCACGTTCGGAACGCACGACGATGCGGCGGCGCAGTTCCTCGACGCTGACACGTTGGTCTTTCCGTCGACGGCCACCGATCCCGCGCAGCCCATCGATCCGGACGTCGCGCGCAACGGCCAGATCTACAACGTCTGGACGCTCAGCCTGAAGAACGGTGAGCTCCGGCAGTACACCGACGCCGTCAGCGGCAACCTGTACGCCGCGGTGCTGAGAGACGGAACGGCCGAACCCCGCGTCGGCGTCGTGACGTACTACAAGGGTGAATACGAGTTGCACGTGCTCGACCGTCGCGATCCGATCGTGACGGCGGCGTCGTCAGACTTCGGAGCGCCCGGCCCGATCATCGACTTTCAGGCGCCGCTCTCGCACACGCTCGTCGCCGACAAGAAGGTCAAGAAGGGCAAGTTCGAGCGGATGTTCATGGACGGCCGGCCGCCCGTGAACGTGGGCGTCACCAGCAGCGGCGACATCTTTGGTGGAACGGCCGTGACCTTCAGCGACGTGCTGGGCGATCAGCAGTTCAGCCTGTATGCGGCGTCGATCTCGCAGTACCGGACACTGTCGCTCTCGTACCTGAACCTCGCGCATCGGTTCAATTACGCGATCCAGGGCTTCTCGCAGACGCAGTTCTTCTACGGGAACCTCGAGAACGTGTTCTACGACCCGCAGTTCTCCGGGACCATCGATCGCGATCTCTCGATCGCGACCAGGACGGTACGCGGCGGCACGGTCTTCGGCATCTGGCCGCTCAACCGCTACCGGAGATTGGAGCTCACCGGAGGGCTGTTGCAGTACACCGAGAACTTCAACGACCCGGGGCTCCAGGACTATTCGGAGGATTACCAGCAGGAGAACTACGGGCGGGAACTCTTCCGGTCGGGCACGTACATTCCGCTCGGCATCAACTTCGTGCAGGAGACGACGATTTTCCGCGAGTTCGGGCCCCTCTCGGGCAGCACCGTGCGAGCCGCCTACGAGTTCGCGCCGAAGATCGGCAACTCGCTCCAACGCCAGACGGCCGACATTGATGCCCGCTACTACATGCGGCTGGGCGCATCCGGCCTGCTGGCACTCCGCGCACGCGGGTTCAAAAGCTGGGGCGAGGCGCCGGACTTCATGTACTTCGGCGGCAACTCCGAGATGCGCGGGTATGAATATTTGCAGTTCGTGGGCGACACGACTGCGTTCTTCAACGCCGAACTGCGCTTCCCGCTCATCGAAGCGATGCTGACACCGATTGGGGTTCTCGGCGGCATCCGTGGCGTGTTCTTCGCCAACATGGGCGGTGGGTCCTTCGAGGGACAGCCGTCAGCGCCACCGAGGACTTCCGGCGGCGGCTTCAAATGGTGGTCCACCGGCAGCGAGCTGTACACTCCGATCATCGGCTACGCCCCCACGGGCCCCCTGACGCAGGAACCGATTTACGGCGCACCGGTACCCATCGACGGGTTCCGCCTCGTGGACTCACGTGCCTCCTACGGTGTGGGGTTGGAGACGTTCGCCCTTGGCTTCCCGATTCACTTCGACTGGGCGTGGAAGACGCTGTTCAACAAGGACTGGGAAGATCAGCTCTTCAGGCCGTTCGGCGGAAGCGACGAGTTCAGGAAGGTCAAGTTCTCGGTCTGGATCGGGTACGACTTCTAAGGAATGAAGCACACGAAGAACGAAGAGCTCAGCTCTTCGTTCTTAGTGCCTGTTTCGTCCCACCGTCTCGAGCCTCACTTCACTCCTGGGAACATCAAGAGAGACCCGATAGCGGCTCAAGAAGTTGTGTCCCACGATGCCGCCGACCTGATAGCCAAGGAGGACGCTCGGCGCGCGGAGGTTGAGCACGGCCAGGCCGATACGCCGCAGGCTGACGCCCTCGAAGTCGAGGTCCACTCCTGGCAGCAGGAACGCGTCCTCATCGGGTCCCGACATGCCCACGACGCGCAGCGGAATATGACGGGCGGGCTGCATCCCGAGCAGATCCGCCGTGTCCGAGCCGATCGAAATCACTTCCCCACCGGTATCGACCACGAAGTACGCCGGGTGCGTCGAGTTGAGCGTGCCGCGAATGAGCGGCAGCGACTGAATCCGCATTGGCAGCGTGATGGCCGTCGACGGCTCGTCCTCGAACGACTGCGCGAGGAGCACACGCCGTTGCCCGTAGTCGACGCGCACCGAAAATCCCAGCGCGATTGGTGAGAGGCTCTGTCCCTGCCAGCGCGCGGCGCCGCCAACAACGGGCGACCGGATGGCGACCGGCACGTTGCGGACGACCAGCGATCCGATCTCAATGCTGTCGGCCCGTCCGAGACGTATCCGGCGCATGGCAGCGCGGCCGACACCGGCGGTCAGCGTCGTGCTGACGGCACGGATCCCGGCATCGCTGGCGACCTCGGGCGAGACCCCCGTGCGCTCCGCGCCGGTATCGAGCACCCACTCGACCTGCACACGGTTCAACCGGCCAAGGACGAGGATCTTGTTGTTCACCAGCTTGAACGGCAGCGAGTGCACCTCGCTGGCGTCTTCTGCGCTGACGTCGAGCGGTGGCCGCCGCGAGAAACTGCGGAGGAGGGTGGCACGGTTCCGCGCTGTTGCAATCGCGGCCGACTCGCGTCGCGGCAACCGATCGGCGTAGGCATCGTAGGCCTTTGCCGCCTCTTCGAACCGCTTGAGCCGCTCGAGGATCGTGCCGTGAAGTGCGTGCAGATCGGGATCGTCGGGCGCCGCCCTGAGCGCCTGCTCAGCCTCAGCCAGCGCCTCGTCCAGACGCGATCGCGAACTGAGAGAGCGGGCATGCCCGAAGCGCGCGCGCGCCGATTCCGAGTCGATCGCCAGCGCCCGCGCGTACTCACGCTCGGCTTCGTCGAAAAATCCGGCGGCCCACAGCGCATCGCCCGCCAGGGGCAGCGACTCGGCATCGCCGTTCTCCGACAGCCTTGCGGCAGTTCGACGCGCGAGCGTGAACTCACCGACTCGCAGCGCGGACTGGACGATGCCTCTGCTGGCATCGAGAGCCACTAACTGGTCTGGAGACTCCGAGGCCTTGACGAACGACTTGAGCGCGTCCGCATAGCGTCCGTCCTTGTAGAGCGCGCTCGCGCGGCGCAACTGCTCGGCCAGATCGGCGGGCGATTGTGCAGACAGCACTGCGACCGCTGAGAGACAGGCAAAGCCGACCGCCAGAGGTCGATGGAGCATGGTTCGCAACCTGACTGCGGAGGCGCTGAGAACGCGGAGATCTTGGTGTTGCGTAGCCTTCGTGGTTCCGTTCGTGTCAGAACCGTTCCAACAGCAGTTCGCTGCGCTCCATGTCCATCGTGACGCGGAAGGGCGCAAGGAACTTGTGGCCGACGATCCCGCCCAGCTGGAAGCCCAGGAGGATGCTCGGCGCGCGCAGGTTCAGGACGACCAATGGGAAATTGCGGTACTCGATTTCATCGAAGTCCAGGTTCTGCCCCGGCATCAGAAACGCGTCGCGGTCCCATCCCGACGTGCCCCACACGCGCAGCGGGATGCGCCGGAATGGAGACGTCGGCAGCATGGTCGCGGTGTCGGCGCTGATCGAGATCACCTCGCCGCCGGTATCGACCACGAAGTACGCCGGATGCGTCGAGTTGAGCAGCCCGCGCACCATCGCGAGACGATGAATCCGCATCGGCAGGTGCACATCCGGTTCCACCGGCGGCAGGCGCCGCCCGATGGTCAGAAGGCGCTGCTGATAGTCGATCCGCATGGACATCCCGATCGACAGCGGCGAGAACGATTCACCTTCACGCTTCGGGATTCCCCGCAAGGCCGGGTTCTTGATCAGTACAGGAAGATTTCGCACCTGCAGCGTGCCGAAATCCAACGACTTCACCTGCGCGAGCTGGAGGCCGCGCAGACCGACTTCGCCAACACCCGCACTGAGTGTATAGGTCACCGGGCGGATGCGTTCGCGCTGGGCCGTCTCACGCGAGAGGACCGTCTCTTCCGATCCGGTATCGAGGATGAAATCCTGCGGACGCCCGCCGTTGACCCGCGCCTGCACGACGATCTTGTCGTCCTGCAGCCGGAACGGCAGCGTGTGGAGCATCTCCAGATCTTCCTGGTCGATATCGACCGGTGCGGTGTCGCCAAACGATTCGAGAAACTCCACCTGCGCGCGCGCCCAGGCCGCCTTCTCGCTGCGATCCTTGTTCGGCAGCAGGTTGATGTAGTTGCGGAAGGAGTTGGCCGCCTGCGCGAAACGGTGCAGGCGCTCGTAGATGTCTCCGGCAAGCGCGTGGATTTCACCGTCACGCGGTGCGGCAGCCGATGCCGAGAGCGCGGCATCGAGCGCCTCTTCCAGCCGGCTCGTTGCGGCCAGCGACCGCGCGAGACCGAACCGCGCGCGCGCCGAATCAGGAGTCTTCTCCGCGGCCTGCCGGTACTCACGCTCGGCTTCATCGAACAGGCCAGCCGACCAGAGCGCGTCGGCATGCAGCGTCAGTGTCTCGGGATCCTCGGCGGCAACCGCGCGAAGCGCTTCCGCTTCCTCGCGGGCACGCATGAACTCCGCGACCTTGAGCGACGTGCGAACGGAACCCTTGCGCGCGGCAATCGCGATACGCGAGTCGTCGCTCTTGGCGGCCGCGGTGAAGGCCACGAGCGCTTCCTGGTAGCGAGTCTCGTCGTAGAGCAGGGTGCCGAGCTGAAGCTGAAGGTCGGCGTCACCTCCGACGTCCGCGTTCAGGACCAACGAGCCTCCAGCCAGGAGGGCCGCCGCGCAGGTCAGAGCCTGAACGGTTCGTACGAGCCGGCGCGACATCCGCATGGTCCCACCCTTGGCCTAGTGCCGTGAGCTGTCGCTCACTGAGGCTGCTGAACGCGTGTGAAGGTTACGACCTCTGATAAAAAGCGGCGTTGACCGGAATGAAGTTTTTCCACTTCTCCGGGGTTTCATCGAGGGCAAAGATCGCCTCGACGGGGCACGCGGGGACACATGCACCGCAGTCGATGCATTCGTCCGGGTGAATATACAGCATTTCCGCTGACTGGAACTGAGGTTCGTCCTTTCGCGGATGGATGCAGTCCACGGGGCAGACATCGACACACGCGCTGTCCTTCGTGCCTACACATGGTTCGCAGATGATATACGCCACGCCGTTGTTCTCCTGTTACGGGATTGCTTAGGCTCCGCGTGAACCAACAGAGTATAACTCGACCATTTTTGGCTTCATCTTTTTGGATCAGCTGTTGGATTTCCGAACTCTAGGGTACGCCACGCCCACCCAATTCGGGCCTATTCCGGACTTCTTCTGACGGGCATCAGCCTTGCTCAGCGTTGCACACCCGGGAGGTGACACGCTGATGCTCGGTACTCGAAACACAGTCGTCGTACGGCTCACGGCGCTCGCCGTGCTGCTCAGCGGCGCGGCGTGGGCGGCCGGTGCGGCGGGACAGGACGCGCCACGAGAAATCGATGTCGTGGTGCGCCGCTTTGCGTTCGAGCCTGCACGTATCGAAGTGGCTGTCGGTGAACGCGTTCGCCTGCGTGTCGTCTCAGCCGACGGTCCGCACGGCCTGGAGATCAAGCAGTTCAACGTCAAGAAGGAGATCCCTCGAGGAACCAAGCCGGTCGTCATCGAGTTCACGGCCAAGGAGGCGGGCGAGTTTCCGATCCTCTGCTCCGAGTACTGCGGTGAAGGCCACGAGGACATGAAAGGCCAGCTCGTAGTCCTGACTCGGTAAGTTCAGAACACGGAGGTGAAGCCGAATGTTCCTAAGTAGACTCGGATGCGCAGTCCTGATCGCAGTCGCGCTCGGCAGTGCCGGCTGCGATGAGTCGCTCTCGAATTTCACCGGCCCGACGCCGGACCTCGAACCAACCTTCAGCAGCATTCAACAACAGATCTTCAGTTCCGGCGATTCATCCGGTCGTCCCGCCTGCACGAACTGCCATAACGCCATCGGCAGCCGGTTCAACGGGCTCGACCTCAGTCCGGCCGTCTCGTACAACAACCTCGTCAACGTCGCGAGCCGGCAGAGACCCGGTGCCGTCCGCGTGATCCCGGAAGATCCCCAGAGCAGTTATCTGATCCACAAGCTCGAAGGGGGCCCGAACATCACCGGCGTCCGCATGCCGCTCAACGGTCCCTATCTGACAGAAGGCCAGATCATCGTCATCGAGCGATGGATCGAGATCGGCGCCCCCAACAACTAGGAGCTGACACGATGACTTGGACGAGACTCGTCATTCTCGCAGCGGTGTGCGCGCTCGCGTTCCCGGCGGTCACCTCCGCGCAAGAGCAACAGCAGCAGAGCCCGGCCGCCCAGATTCCCGATGATCCTGATCTGGACCCGAATCCCGTCCAGCCGGACTTCACGCTCGTCAACCTGCCGACCACGCTGCGCGTCCCGCGCCACAAGAGTTCGTTCCGCATAACGCACCGCTTTGCGCGTCCGCTCGGCCAGGGCGATTTCGGTGACCTGCTCTCCGATTTCTTTGGGCTCGACAACGGTGCGCAGATCGGGCTCGAGTACCGGTTCGGGATCATGCGAGGCACGCAGATCGGCATCTACCGGACCAGCAACCGGACGATCGAGTTCTTCGCGCAGCACAGTACGTTCCAGCAGAGTGACAACGGCATGTTCGGGCTCGACGTCCTCGCCACGATCGAGGGCACCGAGAATTTCGGAGCCAGCACGCCCGAGGGATCGAGCACCAGCTATTCGCCCGCGCTGGGAGCGGTGCTGTCGCGCGAGATGGGAAGCTTCGGCGCGCTCTACTTCGAGCCGATCTGGGTGAACAACACGAATACGCTCCCGGGCGAGCTGACCGACGACAACGATACGTTCCTCTTCGGCATGGGCGCCCGTCTTCGCATCCGTCCGACGGTCTACGTCGTTGGTGAGTACATTCCCCGCGCCGGATACCAGCCCGGTGTCGACCACCTGTCGTTCGGCATCGAGAAACGCGCCGGCGGGCACGTCTTCCAGTTCAACTTCTCGAATGGCATCGGGACGACGCCGGGGCAGCTCGCGCGCGGTGGGACGGACAGCGACGACTGGTATATCGGGTTCAATATCGCGAGGAAGTTCTTCTAGCGGACATTCACCCCACTACGACACACCGAGACACTGAGGCACAGAGAAATCCTGGCCTCACGGCCTCGGTGCCTCGGTGTGTCGTAATCAAGCGGGCGCCCTGCCCACTTCCTTATTCCGCAGTCTCTCCGGGTCGCAGTTCCAATACCTGAACGCCCATCGGCTCGACCAGCGCTTTGAGCGCGGCCGGTGTTCCGGTCAGCAGCGGAAACGTGCCCCAGTGCATCGGCACGACCTGCTTCACGCCGAGCATCGCGCACGCACGGGCAGCCCCCTCCGGGCCCATCGTGAATCGATCGCCAATCGGCAGGAACGCAATCTCAGGACGATGGATCTCGCCGATCAGCCGCATGTCTCCGAAGAGATCCGTGTCGCCCGCGAAGTAGATCGTCCGATGGTCTTCCAACCGGATGATGAAGCCGCACGGTTCCCCCATGTAGATCATCTGGCCGTTCTCGATGAATCCGCTGCTGTGGCTCGCGCCGGTCATCGACACGGCCAAATCGGCCACGCTCACCGAGCCGCCTTTGTTCATGGGGACGGTGTTCTGAATGCCCTTGCGCTCGACCCAGTCGCACAGCTCGTAGACTCCGACGACGGGCGCGCCGCTGGCGCGGGCGCACGCGACGAGATCCTCGATGTGATCGCCGTGCCCGTGCGACGCCAGTATCAGGTCCACGCGGGGTGCCTTCTTGAGAGCCTCGGGACAGGAGGGGTTGTTCGTCAGCCACGGGTCGAACAACAGCCGCTTTCCGCCGGGAGTCTTGATGAGAAATGTCGAGTGCCCGAACCAGGTGATCGCGAGTGTCCCCATGAAGTGATGCTTACTGCCTTCAGCGCTGGTGTCAACGGAGGCAGGGGCCGCGGGGGACGCGGAGATTCTTAAACGCAGAGATCGCGGGGATCGCAGGGAGCGACGATCGGCATTCGCGGGGCGACTGATGCGGTACCGCGCGGAGCGCGGCACGGCGCGAATGCCCTCTGCGATCCCAGCGATCTCCGCGTTAAAAACCTTCGTGGCTTCGTGACAAGGAATTCGTGGTCTTCGTGGTTCGAATGACGCAGAGTAAAATATTGGGGAGATGCCCGTCGAAGCCCCCCTGCATTTTGTCGGTCCTCGAGAACCCAAGCCCGCCTGGTTGAAAGTCCGCGCCCCCGGGTCGGAGAACTACATCCGACTCAAGGGGATCATGCGCGACCTCAAGCTGAATACCGTGTGCGAAGACGCGCATTGCCCGAACATCGGCGAGTGCTGGCATCACGGGACGGCGACGTTCATGATCCTCGGGGACATCTGCACGCGTGCGTGCGCCTACTGCGCGGTGGCACACGGCAAGCCGAACGAGCTCGACACGGCCGAACCAGCACGAGTCGCCGAGGCCGTGGCGCGGATGGGGCTGCAGTATGCGGTCATCACGTCGGTCGATCGCGATGATCTGGCAGACGGTGGTGCATTCATCTTCGCCGAGACGATCCAGCTGACGCGTGCCCGCATGCCGGGTTGCAGGATCGAAGTCCTGATTCCAGACTTTCAGGGCATCGAGTCGTCGCTGCGGACGGTCCTCGACGCGGGTCCCGACGTACTGAATCACAACATCGAGACGGTTCCGCGCCTGTACCGCATGGCGCGTTCCGGCGGCCGCTATCCGAGGTCACTCGAACTGCTCGATCGGTCGCGCCGCTATCGGCCCGACATCGCCACCAAGACCGGCATCATGGTCGGCATGGGCGAACAACTCGACGAGATCCTCCCGGTGTTCGACGATCTTCGAGCCGCTGGCGTCTCGATTCTCACCATCGGTCAGTACCTGCGTCCGTCGCCGAAGCACGCCAGGATGGTGCGCTATTACCATCCCGACGAATTCGCCGCGCTCAAGCAGGCGGCACTCGATCGCGGTTTCGTTCACGTCGAATCAGGCCCTCTCGTACGCTCCTCGTATCACGCGCACGAACAGGCGGACGCGTTTCAGAAAGTGGAAAGTTCAAAGTTCAAAGTTGGTAAGTAAGTGCGAAGTACAAGCAGCGCACTTCGGACTTACTTTCTCACTTTGACCTTCCCACTTTGAACTTACACGCTTCGCAGAATTCTGGCCGGGCCAGAGGTTCTGCGGCTCTTCGACCGGCATTTTTCTCACGCCTGGTTGACCACGATCGTTCAAGCGGCCGAGCGTCAGTGGCTTAGCCCGAATTGTCATCAGTGGCTGGTTTCTTGCTCAAACTGTGATGTCGAATCACAGATATGAAATCCGTCCCCGTCGTCGATCACTCGTATCCGCGGACCGTGTTCATCGGCTCAGAGCCATTGCTCACGGCGTGGAGTGCGCGCGCAGGCGAGACCACGTCGGTCATCCCGGTCGCGCTCACTGACCTGGCTGCTGCAATGGACACGATCGGCGCGGCCCAGCCCGAAGTCGTCGTCATCGAGCAGGCGGTGGCGGCCAGCGCGCCAGGCGCCACGCTGATGGACCGTCTCCACAACGAGCGATATCTGCGTGGCATCGAAGTGCGGTTGCTGCCTCCGGACCGCGCGGCGGACGTGATCTCTTCGGGGCCGGGCGAGTTGCATCCGCAGAAGTGGCTCAACGTCCTGGCGCACGCGCTGCCGCCGCGGCCGGAACGCCGCGCCGCCCGTATCCGCGTCGACTCCGATGAACAGGCGTTCATCGATGGTCAGCCGGTGACACTCATCGATCTTTCAGCTGTCGGTGCGCAGGTACGATCGCACGTGGTGCTCAAGCCGCGGCAGCGTATCCGGCTGGTGCTGCCGCCGGAACGAGGCTCGGTCAAAGCGGTCGCCGTCGTGGCATGGTCCACGTTCGAGATTGGACCAACGCCGACGTATCGCGCCGGCGTCGCCTTCACGCGAGCGATCCCCGATCCCGCCTGAGCGGAGGTGGGCTCTCCGGCCTACGCGGCCTTCGACTCGGAGTAACTGCTGACCGTCTGCCGGGACTTACGCCGGCGGCGGACCTTCAGCAGGGCGAAACCCGCCACCACGACAATCGCGAGAAAAAGCCAGGTCATTGCTGCTCCTCCCAGAACGATATGGAAGGGGCAAGCCACATGCCGGGAGAAGCGGCACACAACGCCCCATGACGGCACGCTGTCGCTGAAGGGCAGCGCTCAGAACCGTAACGGGATTACGAGCTTTGTACGCGCGAAGGCGGGCTTGAAAGCCCGCCTCTGCCTGGGCAGAGACGTTCTTGGAGGCGGGCCTGAACGCAGCCTCTACTGGAAGATGCGCAGGAGCCTGGTGATCGGATCGAAGTAGCGATCGACCACGCGCTCCTTGAGCGGGATGATGGCGTTGTCGGTGATGTGGATGTGTTCCGGGCACACCTTGGTGCAGCACTTGGTGATGTTGCAGTAGCCGAGGCCGTGCTCGTCCTTGAGCGCGGCCACGCGGTCCTCGGTATCGAGCGGGTTCATCTCGAGATTGGCCGCATAGACAAAGAAGCGAGGGCCGATGAACTCGTCGTGCTTGTTGTGATCGCGCAGCACGTGACACACGTCCTGGCACAGGAAGCACTCGATGCACTTCCGGAACTCCTGCACCCGGTCGATGTCCTTCTGCGCCATGCGCCACGTCCCATCCGGCGCATCGGGGTTGCGCGGCTTGAACTTCGAGATGCCCTTCTTGACGTTGAAGTTCCACGACACGTCGGTGACGAGGTCCTTGATCGGCGGGAACGCGCGCATCGGCTCGACCGTCACCGGTTCGTGAAGATTCACCTGGCTGAGTCGAGTCATGCACATCAGCCGCGGCTGGCCGTTGATCTCAGCCGAGCACGACCCGCACTTGCCGGCCTTGCAGTTCCACCGGACCGCGAGATCCGGCGCCTGCTCGGCCTGAATCTTGTGCACCACGTCGAGGACGACCATGCCGTCGCTGACCTCGGTGTGGAAGGTCTGGAACGTGCCGTCCTTCTCAGGGTGCGTGCGCCAAATCTTGAACGTCGCTGTGGTCGCCATTCGGGGGCTATCTCCGGGTCCGGCTGAAGCCGGGCACTGCGTTACGACTATCTCCCGTCCGGCATGAAGCCGGACACTACGTCACGACTTCTGTTCTTCGATCACCTGCTTCAGGGGATCGGGGATCGGCGGAATCGGTATACGGCCGATTTCCATGTTGTCGCCTGCCCCCTGGCGGACGGCGATGTTGATCGTGCTGAACTCGGCGACCTTGTCCGGATAGTCCTCGCGGAAGTGTCCGCCGCGGCTCTCCTTGCGTTCGATCGCCGACAACGCGATCGCTTCGGAGACCGTCAACAGGTTGCGCAGATCGAGTGCCGTGTGCCAGCCGGCGTGATACTCGCGATGGCCGGAGACTCCGACGCGTGCGGCCCGCTCCTTGAACCCCTTGATGCGCACCAGCGCGTCACGCATTTCGCTCTCGGTGCGCACGATCCCGACCAGCGCCTGCATCGTCTCCTGGAGATCCGCCTGGACCTTGTAGGGATTCTCACCGCCGTCGCCGCGTTCGAACGGCACCAGCGAGGTCCGCAGGGCCTGATCGACGAGCCCGTCATCGACGCGCGGCACGGGATGTTCCTTCGCAAACATCGCGGCGTACTCTCCGGCGCGCTTGCCGAAGACGATCAGGTCCGACAGTGAGTTGCCACCGAGACGATTGGCCCCGTTGATACCCGATGCGCACTCGCCCGCGGCAAAGAGACCAGGGATCGTCGACATCTGGGTGTCGGCATCGACGCGAATCCCACCCATGATGTAGTGCGTGGTGGGGCCGACTTCCATCGCCTCCCTCGTGATGTCGAGATCGGCGAGCTCCTTGAACTGATGATACATGCTCGGGAGCTTGCGCTTGATGTGGACCTCGGAGTCCTTGAGCTTCTCCTTGATCCACGCGATGTCGAGGAACACGCCGCCATGCGGAGATCCACGCCCGGCCTTGACCTCGCGGTTGATGCAGCGCGCCACGTGATCGCGCGTCAGGAGCTCCGGCGGACGACGGGCGCTCTTGTCACCCTGTGTGTAGCGCCAGCCCTCTTCCGGATCCGATGCCGTCTGCGGCTTGTAGTTGTCCGGGATGTCATCGAACATGAACCGGCGGCCCTCGCTGTTCTTGAGGACGCCGCCTTCTCCACGGACACCTTCGGTCACGAGGATGCCGCGGACGCTGGGTGGCCAGACCATCCCGGTGGGATGGAACTGGATGAACTCCATGTCGATGAGCTCGGCGCCGACACGATAGGCCAGCGCGTGCCCGTCACCCGTACCTTCCCAGCTGTTGCTGGTGATCTTGTACGCGCGCCCCACGCCGCCAGTGGCCAGCACGATCGCCTTGGCGTTGAAGACGTGGAAGCGGCCACGTTCGCGGTCGTACGTCAGGCAGCCGGCGGCGCGGCCGTTGTCGAGGAACAGATCGATGACCGTGTGCTCCATGTGCACGGTCATGCCGGTATACACGGCGTGGTCCTGCAACGTTCGAATCAGTTCCAGCCCGGTTCGATCGCCGACGTGTGCGAGCCGCGGGTAGCGGTGGCCGCCGAAGTTGCGCTGATTGATGCGGCCATCCGCCGTGCGATCGAAGACCGCGCCCCAGCCTTCGAGCTCACGCACGCGATCGGGCGCTTCCTTGGCGTGCAGTTCCGCCATGCGCCAGTTGTTGACGTACTGGCCGCCGCGCATCGTGTCGGCGAAGTGCACGCGCCAGCTGTCGCGATCGTCGTTGTTGGCCATGGCCGCGGCCATGCCGCCCTCGGCCATGACGGTGTGCGCCTTGCCAAGGAGTGACTTGCAGATCAGCCCCACCGACAAACTACTCGACGCCGCCTCGATCGCCGCGCGCAGACCGGCGCCGCCGGCGCCGATGATGAGCACGTCGTAGCTGTAGCTCTGATACGTCGACATCAGACCAGCCTCATGTCAGTGAGAATCCCCATCGAACAGAGCCGGATGTAGAGGTCCGACAGGGCCACTGAGAAGAGGCTCATCCAGGCGAACAACATGTGACGGCCGTTGAGAGCGCTCGAGCAGTTGTAGCAGGTGTGAAGCAGCGGCGATTTCGAGACCTCGTCCTTCAGTCCGCCGACCAGGTGGCGAATGGAGTGACATCCCAGCGTGTAGCTGCCGAGCAGCACCACGTTCACTGCGAGGATGAGCGTGCCCACGCCGATGCCGAACTCGGTCTGTCCCGTGGCCGGATTCGTGAACCACAACGCCAGCCAGACGTCGTAGGAGAGCACCATGATGAAGAGGCAGGCAATGTAGGCGAAATAGCGATGCACGTTCTGAAGGATGAGCGGGAACGTGCGCTCGCCCCAGTAGCCTTTGCGCGGCTCACCGACCGTGCACGACACCGGGTCCATCCAGAACGCCTTGTAGTAGGCGCCGCGATAGTAGTAGCAGGTGAATCGGAACAGGCCAGGAAACGGCAGAATCAACAGCGCCGGCGAGAACGGGATCAGCGCCGGCCACCACCCCGGTTTGGGTCCGAGCCAGGCGTGGGGAGAATCGCCCCACAGTTCGGGCGAGTAGAACGGGGAGAGGTACGGGCCGTACGTGTAATGCGCGTTCTGAAACGCCGCCCATGTTGCATACAGGACAAAGCCGCCGAAGACCGCAAACACGGTCATCGGTTCGACCCACCACCAATCGCGCCGGCGCGTTTCTCCAAAATCGCGCGGCACAATCCTGACGGGGACTGCCTCCATCAACTGCCTCCGAATGGGACGAAAGACGAGTGGCAAACCTTAATAAGTTAGAAGAGAAGCGCGCTTCATGGCAAGTTGGCGATCGCTGCCTGCGCGCATTCGTTGGCAACGGTCACATATCTCTGAACGCCATCGGCGCCGATCACGTACGGGTGCGGACTACCAGGCTTCCGCTGTGCCAAAGCGGGAACCTTCTTCTTCGTGCCGTCGAAATCGGTGTGATTGGCAATCAGCACGTCGGCGCCCGCCTTTGCGACGATGTCGCGGAATCGGGCGGCTGAAGCGGCGTAGGTCTGGAGCCGCGCCTTGTCAGGACCGAAGTTGAACGCGGTGCCGCCCCACGCGGCCGCAATGTGCCGACGGCCGTTGTCGAACACCGGGACGATGGACGATACCGTGCCCATCGTGTGCCCGGGCGTCACGTACATCGTCAACGTCGTCTCGCCGAGCGTGAGCTGCTGGCCGTCAGTGACGACCATGTCGCGCTTCGGCTTCCAGGGCGGGTTCTGCTGATCGAGCAGGTCCCAGTCGGCGGCGGACATCAGGATGCGGGCGCCGAACTTCTCCTGCAGGTACTTCGCCCCACCGGCATGATCGAGGTGGGCGTGGCTGATCAGGACGTACTTGATGTCGGCGGGATTGAGTCCCAGCTTGCGCAAACCGCCATCCACTTCGTCCTCAACCGAATAGTCGTAGATCGCGTCGATGAGGATGATGCCCTGCTTCGTCGTGATCGCCCAGGCCGAGTACTCCGTCATTCCAACGTAGTACAGATTGTCGAAGACCTTGGCAGGCTCGGCGTGCCACGACTCACGTGGCGGCGGCGGAGGCGGCCCGCTACCACGACGGCCGGCGCCTGCTGCTCCGCGGCCTGCTCCTCCACCACGCGGCGTCCCGACCGTGCGCGCCTCGGAGCAGATGCGATCGAAGAGCCCGGAATGGTCGGCGCCGGCAGCCACTTTGGCGGCGGCGATGTGCTTCTCCACCTCAGCCGGCGCCTGCGCCGCCAACGAAGCGATCCCCACCAACGCTGCGATTCCAAACGCCGTGAGCAACCTGGTCACGGGAGCCTCCCGGAACTAAGAACAACGAATCAAGCACGAAGAACCCGAACTCCGAACACGAACCTTGAACTCTGAACCCGGAACCTTGAACCCGGAGTTACTTCTTTCTGGGCTTAAAGACATGCGTACTCTGCCCAAAGAACACTTCCGCGCTCTCCATGACCGATTCCGAGAGTGTCGGATGCGGGTGGATCACGAGCTTCATGTCTTCAGCCGTCGCGCCCATCTCGATCGCGAGCGCACCTTCGGCGATCAACTCACCAGCACCCGAGCCCGCGATGCCCACACCAAGGACACGGCCGGTCTTTGGTTCCAGGACGAGCTTGGTCAATCCGTCCGGCCGATCGACGGTAATCGCGCGGCTCAAGGCGCCCCACGGGAACTTGGCGACGTCGACCTCAATCCCGTCGGCCTGGGCCTGCGCCTCAGTCAGGCCGCACCAGGCAATCTCCGGGTCGGTGAAGACCACGGCCGGAATCGCCTGCGGCTCGAAGACTGCTTTGTGCCCGGCGATCGCCTCGACCGCCACGCGCGCCTCATGTGAGGCCTTGTGCGCCAGCATCGGCTCACCGGCCACATCGCCAATAGCGAAAATGGTCCGCTCCGCCGTGCGCCGTTGCGGATCGGTCTCGATGAAGCCCTTGGCGTCAACCTTCACGCCGGTGGTCTCGAGGCCCGGGATCTTCGAGTTCGGACGACGGCCGACGGCAACGAGCACGCGATCGAACAACTGCTCCTTGTCCGCTACGTCACCTTCGAACGTGACGCGAATGCCGGCGCCGTCTTCAACGACCTTCACGACCTTCGTGTTCACCATGATGGCGGCGAACAGCTTCTTCAGTCGTTTCTCGAGGACGTTGACCAGGTCACGGTCGGCGCCCGGCAGCAGGCCCGGCGTCATTTCCACGACCGACACCTTGCTGCCAAGCGTCGCATACACCGATCCGAGCTCCAGCCCGATGTAGCCGCCACCGATCACGAGCAGCGACTTCGGCACGTCAGGCAGTTCGAGTCCCGACGTCGAGTCCATCATTCGCGGGCTGTCGAGAGAGAGCGACGGGATGCGCGTCGGATGCGAGCCGGTCGCGAGAATGAGGTGCTCGAACTGCAGCTCGGTTTCACCGCCGGCTCCCGCCACCTTGAGCGACGTCGGTCCGGTCAGCGTCGCTCGCCCCTGCAGGAACTTGACCTTGCGCAGCTTCGCCACGCTGCCGACACCCGCAGTGAGCTTGTCGACGACGCCCTGCTTGTAGGCGCGCAGCTTGTTGACGTCGATCGACGGATCGGCGAAGGCCACACCCCAGTTGCCGGCGTGCTTGGCCTCGTCGATGACTTTCGCGACATGGAGCAGCGCCTTCGACGGGATACACCCGCGATAGAGGCAGACCCCCCCGGGGTTTTTCTCCTCGTCGATGAGGGCGACCTGCATCCCGAGGTCAGCTGCATAGAAGGCCGCCGCATACCCGCCAGGGCCTGCGCCCAGTACCGCTACCTGCACCGAATCCGCCATTAACCCACCAGTGAGAGAAGGAAGGGCTGCTCGATCGCTTCGACCACCCACCGCAGGAAGCGCATCGCATCAGCGCCATCGATGACGCGGTGGTCGTACGAGAGCGACAGCGGCAGCATCAGGCGCGGCTCCCAGCGTCCATCTTTCCCCTCGGCAAGCTCGGGACGCCCCGAACCCGTCGAAGGGCGCCAGATCGGCTCGGTCGTGCCGCGCGACACACCCAGGATGGCCACCTCGGGCCAGTTCACGATGGGCGTGAAGTAGGTACCGCCAATGCCACCGAGGTTCGAGATCGTGATGCCGCCACCGCTCATCTCCTCGAGCGACAGCTTCTTGTCGCGCGCACGCTCGGCCAGGCGCTGCAACTCGACGGCGATCTCCATGATGTTCTTCGTGTCGGCATCCCGAATCACCGGCACGAGGAGACCGCGATCGGTATCGACCGCCACGCCGACGTTCACGTACTTCTTGTAGACGACCTCGCCGCGCTCGGTATCGATCGAGGCGTTGAACTGCGGGAACTTCCTGACGGCGGTCGCGATCACGCGGACGAGCATCGCCGTGACCGTCAGATTCCCGCCCGCCTTCGCAACCCTCTCCTTGAACTGCTTGCGCAGTTCCTCCATCGCGCCGACATCCGCCTTGTCGAACTGCGTGACGTGCGGGATGGTCGTCCACGCGTAACTGAGATGCTCGGCCGTCGCACGGCGGATGTTGCTCCACGGCTGACGATCGATCTCGCCCCACTTCTGGAAGTCGGGCAATGGCCGTCCGCCGCGTGCCATGGCCGGACCTGCGGCACCAGCCGCCCCGACGCTACTTAGAATCCGGCGCGCGTGTTCCTTGACGTCTTCCTGGGTGATGCGTCCACCTGCCCCGCTGCCCTGCACGGAGTTGATGTCGACGCCGATCTCGCGCGCCAGCCGGCGTACCCCTGGGGACGCGGGCGCTGCCGGCCCCCGCTCGCCATCCACCTTGGCAAGGACCATGGGTGAGGCCGCTTCGGGCGTTGGCCTCACGGGCATTGGCACGACACGGGGCGGCCCCGGGGCAGGCGCTGGCGCCGCCGCGGGTGCCGGAGCAGCCGCAGGAGCCTGGACAGGTTCGGGCTCGGCCGCCGGCGCCGCAGCCGCGGGTGCCGGCGATTTGGCGGCAGCGCCGTCTGCAGGTGCATCAACGGTCAGCACCACCGCGCCGACTTTGACCTTATCGCCTTTCTTGACCTTGATCTCTTTCACGACGCCGGCGACCGATGACGGAACCTCGATGGTGGCCTTGTCCGTCTCGAGCTCCACGACTGGCTGATCGCGGGCAATGGTGTCGCCGACGTTGACGAGGATGCGGGTCACGTCGCCCGAGGCGACGTTTTCTCCCAGTTCGGGAATCTTGAATTCGGTCACGAGATCGCCGGGTTTGGTTTGTCTGGGTTGATCCCAAGATCCTTGACTGCCTTGTGAACGACGGATACCTCGAGCTTGCCGTCGCGCGCCAGATCACCAAGCGTCGCGAGCACGATGTGCTTGGCATCCACCTCGAAGAAGTCGCGCAGCGCTGAACGTCCTTCGCTGCGTCCGAACCCGTCGGTCCCGAGCGACGTCACCCGACGACCGGTCCAGCGGTCGATGCTGTCCGGCAACGCCTTGACGTAGTCGCTCGCCGCGACGATGCAGCCGTCGGTGGCGGCGAGGCACTGCGTCACGTACGGCACACGCGGCTTCTCTCCGGGGTGCAATCGGTTCCAGCGCTCGGCCGCATGTCCATCGCGATACAGCTCCGAATAGCTGGTCACGCTCCAGACATCGGCGCTCACGCCGTACTTCTCCTCGAGAATCTGCTGCGCCTTGAGCACTTCGTTCAGGATGGCGCCGCTACCAAGCAGCTGCGCACGTGGTTCGACAGGCTCACCACGCCCCGAGCCCGTCGTCCCTTGACCAGGCTCGGGACGACCCTGAGGATCTCGAAGGGTCGAGGGGCGGGCCTTCGCCTTGGCCTTCCCGGATGCGCGCAGCTTGTAGAGCCCCTTCAGGATGCCGTCACGCGCACCCTCCGGCATCGGGAGCATCTCGTACTGCTCGTTCATCACGGTGATGTAGTAAAAGATGCTTTCCCCATCCTTGTACATCCGGCGGATGCCGTCTTCGATGATCACAGCGATCTCGAAGGCAAACGCGGGATCGTAGGAAATGAGGTTCGGCACGGCCAGCGAGAGCAGGTGGCTGTGGCCGTCCTGGTGCTGCAGCCCTTCACCCGAGAGCGTCGTCCGGCCGGCAGTGCCGCCCAGCAGGAAACCGCGTGTGCGAGTGTCGGCAGCCGCCCACACGAGATCGCCGACACGCTGCATGCCGAACATCGAGTAGTAGATGAAAAACGGGATCGTATTGATTCCGTGAGTCGCATACGCGCTGCCGGCCGCGATGAACGAGGAAATCGATCCGGCTTCAGTGATGCCCTCTTCGAGGATCTGCCCTTCCTTGGCTTCCTTGTAGTAGAGCAGCGTGTCCATGTCGACCGGTTCGTAGAGCTGACCGGAATGGGAGTAGATCCCCACCTGCCGGAAGAGCGCCTCCATGCCGAACGTGCGGGCCTCGTCCGGAACGATCGGGACGACGAGCTCACCGATTTCCTTGTCGCGCAGCATCTTCGCCAGCATTCGCACGAATGCCATCGTTGTCGACGCCTTGCGGCCTTCGCTGCCCTGATGGAATTCGCTGAAGAGCTCGGGGAGGCTGTCTGTCTTGAGGGGTTCGACCTGCACTTTGCGGGAAGGAACAAAGCCACCGAGCTGCTTGCGCCGCTCGAGCATGTAAGTCACTTCGGGGCTGTTGTCCGGTGGCCTGTAGAACGGCGCCTTGGCCACGTCATCGTCACCAATCGGGATGCCGAACCGGGTTCGGAACGCCTTCAGTTCGTCCTCGTTCATCTTCTTCTGCTGGTGGGTGATGTTCTTGCCCTCACCCGCCTCGCCGATCCCGTAGCCCTTGATCGTTCTGGCCAGGATCACCGTCGGCTGCCCGGTTGTTTCAACCGCCGCCTTGTATGCTGCGTAAACCTTGATGGGGTCGTGACCACCCAGCGTGAGCTTCTTCAGCTGCTCGTCCGACAGGTGCTTGACCATGTCGAGCAGCTTCGGATCGGTACCCCAGAAGTGCTTGCGAACGTAATCGCCCGATTCGACGGCGTACTTTTGATATTCGCCGTCAACGACCTCGCCCATCCGCTTGACCAGGAGACCGTCGTGATCTTTCTCGAGCAGCGCGTCCCATTCGCCGCCCCAGATCACCTTGATCACGTTCCAGCCGGCGCCGCGGAAAGCGGCCTCGAGCTCCTGGATGATCTGGCCGTTGCCACGGACAGGACCATCGAGCCGCTGCAGGTTGCAGTTGATGACGAAGATCAGGTTGTCGAGCTTTTCGCGCGATGCCAGCGTGATCGCACCAAGCGACTCGGGCTCGTCGGTCTCACCGTCGCCGAGGAACGCCCACACCTTCGAGTTCGACCGCTTCTTGAGGCCGCGATCCTCCAGGTAGCGCATGAACCGCGCCTGGTAGATCGACTTGATCGGACCGAGACCCATCGACACCGTGGGAAATTCCCAGAAGTCGGGCATCAGCCACGGATGCGGGTACGACGAGAGCCCGCCGCCTTCCTTCAGCTCACGCCGGAAGTTGGTCAGCTTGTCCGAGGAGAGACGGCCTTCGAGGAACGCGCGCGCGTAGATGCCAGGCGCCGCATGTCCCTGGAAATAGATGATGTCGCCGTCGTGATCCTCGCCCTTGCCCTTGAAGAAGTGGTTGAACCCGACCTCGTAGAGGGTGGCCGCCGACGCAAACGTCGAAATATGGCCGCCAATGCCGTCCTCGAGCTTGTTGGCCTTGACCACCATCGCCAGGGCGTTCCATCGCACGAGGCTCTTGATGCGTCGCTCGATCTCACGGCTGCCGGGAAATGGAGGCTGGTCGCTAGCGGGGATGGTGTTGAGGTAAGGGGTGTTCGCCGTAAAGGGCTGCGTGACGCCACTGCGGCGGGCGTGAACGCTGAGCGCAGCCAGCAGCCGGCTGACGCGTGCCGGACCGCCCGACTGAAGGACATAGTCGAGCGACTCGAGCCACTCGCGTGTTTCGATCGCCTCGATCTCTGCCGCGTCCTTGGGTGCCGTATTGCGCATGAAGTTTTTTCTCCGAAAGCGTTCGGGGTCACCTTCGTGCGCCCCTGGCCGCTTGATCGGCTGGATTGCTGACGAACGAGTCGATTTCCCCGGTCGGGCGGCCGCCCCGCGAAGCGGGGCAAGCCAACGCTGTGACTAGCGAGGCGGTCTGAGGCAGCGCCTCGCTAAGTCTCGTGCGGGTCGGCCAGCCACGTCATCCCTGTTACTGTTGACGACAACTACATATTCTACTTCTCGCAACCCATCTGATGAAACCCGTTTCGACTCCTCTTCTCCCCGGATCGGGAGGTCTGGCGGCAGTTCACGACACGATTGTCGGATGCGAACGCTGTCCGCGTCTGCGTACCTATTGTCGGCAGATCGCCCGCGATAAACGACGCGCCTACCGCGACGAGACGTACTGGGGTCGTGCCGTACCTGGCTTCGGCGATCCAGCGGCGCGCCTGCTGCTCGTGGGCCTGGCGCCCGCCGCACACGGCGCCAATCGCACCGGCCGAGTGTTTACCGGTGATGGGATTGGAGGCTCAGGCGACTTCCTGATGGATGGCCTTCATCGAACCGGATTCGCCAGCATTCCAACCTCGCGCAGCATCGACGATGGCCTCGCTCTTTATGACGCCTATATTTCAATGGCGGTGCGGTGTGCGCCTCCCGATAACGCCCCTCGACCGGAAGAAATCACACGCTGCCTCGACCATCTCGATGCAGAGGTGGCCCAGCTTCCGCGCATTCAGGTCGTGATCGCTCTCGGCAAGATTGCGTTCGATTCATGGCTGAGGCTCCTGAAGCGACGAGGCGCAGAGATTCCATCGCCGCGGCCGCAGTTCGCGCACGGCGGTGTGGCGCGCATTGACGGTCCCGATGGCGTGCCGGGGATCGTGGTGGGCTGCTACCACCCAAGCCGTCAGAACACGAACACTGGCAGGCTGACGCCCGCGATGATGACGGCGGTTTTCAGGAAGGCGAAGGGGCTCTTGCGGTGAACACGTCAACCCCCAACCTGCCAACTCCCAAATCCCAAGCCTTCAGCGTTCGAGAATTGGGAGTTGGAAATTGGAGGTTGGGAGCAGCGTCAGGAGGTTAGATCGCCCCTGGCCTGAGGCGGTAGGTCTTGTCCGGAAGCTCCTCGCGATACGCCTTGTGGCAATTTCCGCAGCCGGCCCCCTTCATCATGGCAAACAGGTTCTCGACGTTGGGTGTCGGAGCTGCCAGCACCTCCTCGATCTTCGTGAGGTTCGCGATCACTTCCTTGTTCATCTTGATGGCGTCGTCTTTCTTGTTCGTCACCCAGAACGTCTCGGCTTCGCCAAGCGCAGCCTTGACCGTCGCCATCTGCTTTCTCGCCTCGGCAAAGTCCCCTGACTTGATGGCCTTGCCTGTAGCCTGCTGTGCGGTGCCAACCCGTTTCATGGTGGCATCGAGTTGATCAGTAGTCGTCACCTTCTGGGCCACAGCGACAGTACCCGCCAGGGCGACAAAGACTGCAGTCGTATATGTAAGGAACCGGCGCATCCAATACCCTCCTTGAGGCTGTAAGCCAGAGACGAAGCGCTATCGTGACCGATTTCCCGGCGTTCAGGCAAGGGTGTGACGAAGTGTCCGGATATCCGCGTTGCCGCCGGACATGACACAGACAATGGTGGCGTCTCTGGGCGGACGGAATTGGCGCGCCGCGGCCAGGGGCGCCCCGCCGGCGCCCTCCGCCAGGTTGTGGGTGTACTGGATGGCAGCCGTCACGCCCTCACGCAGCCGGTCTTCCTCGAGGGTCACGACGTCATCCAGTGACGCTTTGAGCATCGAAAACGTCAGATCGAACGTGGTTCGCGTGGCGATCCCTTCGGCAAACGTCTCGGCGCGGTCGCTGGTCACCCGTTGCGGTCCACGCCATGAGCGGGCGAATGCATCAGCTCGCTCGGCCTGCACGCCGATGATGCGCGTTTTCGCGCCCAGACCGTCACGGACGACGCCGCAGCCGGCAGCACCGCTGCCGCCGCCGACCGGAACGAAGACGAAGTCGACCCGATCGAGCGCCTCGAAAACCTCCGCCGCATAGGTGCCGACGCCGGCGATGAGCAGCGGCTCGTTGGCGTTATGCACGTAACGCCACCCTTC
This sequence comes from Acidobacteriota bacterium, assembly GCA_032156805.1. Taxonomy (GTDB): domain Bacteria; phylum Acidobacteriota; class Vicinamibacteria; order Vicinamibacterales; family UBA2999; genus Gp6-AA40. The sequence goes on along the minus strand of JALDXQ010000001.1, from coordinate 52,348 downwards.
ACGCTGCGCAAAGGCCTCGACCCACTCGCGCGCGTCGTCGAAGTCACTCCCGTGTTCCTCGAGCTCCGTGCCGAAAGCGCGCATTGCCGCGACTTTGTCGGGGTTGGCGCCCATCGGGACGACGATCCGGCAGCGCACGCCCTGGAGTTGACACGCAAGCGCCAGCGACTGCCCGTGATTCCCCGTGCTGGCCGCAATCACTCCCCGCTGACGCTCGCCCTCGGTAAGTTGTGCGACCAGGTTCAGACCGCCGCGAATCTTGAACGAGCCGGTCGGGTTGTGGTTCTCGTGTTTGACCCAGACGCGACACCCGATCCATTGATCGAGCAGCGGGTGGTGCAGCAGAGGAGACGGCCGCATGTGGGCATAGACCCGTTCCTTCGCGGTGACGACATCATCAAGTGTCGGAGGCTGCATGCCTCGGATTATCTCCGCGTCATGGCCCCCGATTGCCCTACAGACATGAATCGATCGCGGACGGAGACTGCCAGGTCGGGCCGGTTACTGATCAGCCCGTCGACACCCCAGTCGAGGAGCCGCTCCATGTCCCCGGCCTCGTCGACTGTCCAGACCTGCACCTCGAGACCAGCCTCATGCGCGTGCCGAATGAAGGCTGGCGAGACAACACGGGTCAGGCCGGACGTCTCCGGAACCTGATACCCGCCGTACTCGGTGTTCCGCACGGGCCAGTGTGCCCACGACCGGTACAACGCCAGCCGGACATCCCGCCGTGTGGCACTCGTCGCTATCCCCGGCAGCGCCTCCCGAGCCGCCCTCACGGCACGCGAACCATCGGCAGCGGCGCACACACGGTCCACCGCCGATGTCGCGAGAACATCCGCCGCAAGCGCGCGCCCCATCTCGGGATGATCGACTTTCATCTCCATGATGATCGGGACGTCCCGAAACCTGCGCAGCACGTCGCGGAGCGTCGGAATGCCTACACCGCACCCGCGATACGGGAATTTCCCGCCAGCATCGGCGTAGCGGTGGCCGGCATCGACGCGGGAGAGCTCGGCCGCGGTATGCCTGTCGAGACGACCCGATGCGTCAGTCGTACGGTCGAGTGTGTCGTCGTGGCAGACCACCACGATGCCGTCCGACGATAGACGCACATCCAGCTCCAGCCCGTCGGCACCAGCAGCCAACCCACGCTCGAAGGCGGGTAACGTGTTTTCCGGGCCGAGCGCGCAACCGCCTCGATGTGCGAAGACCCTTGGTTTCGTGGTTCCGAAGAAGGGCACGCCAGACGATAACACTCGACGTTGGGCTCTCGGCTCTCGGCTTTGGGTGGGCTCTGGCCAAGAGCCCAAAGCCGAAAGCCTAGAGCCTGATAGGATCAGCCCATGTCCAGACCAGGTCTATCCACGCTGGGCGCTCTTCGTGAAGCGGTCGCACGCGGCGAAACGCCGCATCGCACCGTGCGCGAGGAAGTCCGCGACAATCTCATTCAAAAGCTTCGTACCGGGCAACCGTTGTTTCCAGGCATCATCGGCTACGACGACAGCGTTGTGCCCCAGTTGGTCAACGCGCTGCTCTCGCAGCACAATTTCATCCTGCTCGGTCTGCGCGGTCAGGCCAAGACCCGGCTGCTCCGCGCACTCACCACGCTCCTCGACGAGGAGATTCCGATCATCCCGGGATGCGAGATCAACGACGATCCGCTGCAGCCGCTGTGTGGTGCCTGCCGCGAACGAGTCGCCACCGAGGGCGATCGGCTGCCGATTGCGTGGCTGTCGCGTGACCTGCGGTATGTCGAGAAGCTGGCCACGCCTGATGTGACCATCGCCGACATGGTCGGCGACATCGATCCGATCAAGGCCGCACGCTCCGGACTGCAGCTCTCGAGTGAGCTCACGATGCACTACGGGCTCCTGCCGCGCGCCAATCGCGGGATTTTCGCGATCAACGAGCTGCCCGATCTGGCCGGCAAGATTCAGGTCGGACTTTTCAACATCCTTCAGGAGGGTGACGTCCAGATCAAGGGCTACCCGATTCGTCTGCCGCTCGACATCCTGATCGCGTTCACGGCCAACCCCGAGGACTACACCGCACGCGGCAAGATCATCACACCGCTCAAGGACCGGATCGGGTCCGAGATCCGCACGCACTACCCGACGGGTCGCGCCGATGCCATGGCGATTACGGCTCAGGAGGCGTGGCTCGCGCGTAACGGCGCAACGCCCAAGACCGAGGTCCCGCCGTTCGTGGCCGAGATTGTCGAGGAGATCGCCTTCCAGGCGCGCCAGGATCGACGCGTCGACAAGCGTTCCGGGGTCAGCCAGCGTCTCCCGATCTCAGCGATGGAGAACGTGGTGTCGAATGCCGAGCGTCGTGCGCTCGCCTCCGACGAACAGATCGCCGTTGCCCGGGTCACCGACGTCTATGCCGCGCTTCCGTCGATTACCGGCAAGTTCGAGATGGAATACGAAGGCGAGCTCAAGGGTGCTGAGGCCGTGGCGCGCGACCTGATTCGCGCCTCGGTCGCAACCGTGGCCGACGGCCATCTGTCGCACCTCGACACCCGGCAGATCATCGAGTGGTTCGATCTGGGTGGAAGCCTGCAGTTGAGCGACACGATGAGCGCTGCCGACGTCCTGGCACATGCGCGGCAGGTTCAGGGGCTGGTCGAGCTCGCGTGCAGTGCGGCGGTGCCGCCGAATGCGTCAGATCCGATGCTGGCGGCGGGCATCGACTTCCTGCTCGAGGGGTTGTACGCGACGAAGAAGATCGGACGGAGTGACGAACGCGGGTATCACGGCGCCGAACCTCCGGTCCGGAAGCCGACGCGCGAGGTGAGCCTCGACGAAGAGACGCGCGGACCGGGAGGCGGACGAAAAAAGTACTACAATTAAACGTTCTGAATTCTGCATTCTGAATTCATGAAATACCGCTACACGAAGTACACCGGCAGCCTTCTCGACGAGATCGACATCGACGACCTCGTGTCGAAGCTCTCTGATCTGCTGCTGTCGAGCGGCTTCAGCAATCCCTGGGGCGGCCCGAGCGACGAGGAAGATCGCACGATGCAGGCGCTGCACGACGCGATCCTCGAGGCGCTGTTCAGCGGAGGGATGCTGTCGGAGGAGGCGATCCAGCAACTCCTCGGCGAGCCGGCCGATGGCGATCAGGAACAGGCGCGCCAGCAACTCGAGGATCTGGTTCAGCAGATCATCGAGCGCATGATGGAGCAGGGCTTCGTCTCCGGCGCCCCGGATCTCGACCGGGAGCGTGAGCGGCGCGACGGTATCGGCGGCGGATTCGACGAGGGTTCCGCCCCGGTCAAGTTCGAGGTCACCGACAAGGCGCTCGACTTTCTCGGCTACCGGGCGCTGCGCGACCTGCTCGGCTCGATCGGTCGCAGCGACACGGGCCGCCACGACACACGCCATCTGAGCACCGGCGTCGAGACCGTCGCCGCACCCAAACCCTACGAGTTCGGCGACACACTCAACATCGATCCCAGCAGCACGATTCTCAACGCCGTCAAACGACTAAAAGTGAAATGGGGTCGGGAGTCATTTACAGAGGACAACCGACCCCTGATCGATGTCGACTACCCGGACCTGATGGTCGCGCAGAGCGAGTATCAAAGCTCGTGCGCGACGGTGATCATGCTCGACTGCAGTCACAGCATGATCCTCTACGGCGAGGATCGGTTCACCCCGGCCAAACGCGTCGCGCTCGCACTCGCGCATCTGATCCGAACGCAGTATCCGGGCGACTCGCTGCGCGCCGTCCTGTTCCATGACTCCGCCGAAGAGATACCGCTCAAGCAGCTCGGGCGCGTGCGCGTCGGCCCCTACTACACGAACACGCGTGAAGGACTGCGGCTCGCGCGCCGGATCCTCGAACGGCAGAAGAAGGACATGCGCCAGATCGTGATGATCACCGACGGGAAGCCGTCGGCACTGACGCGGCCCGACGGCCAGATCTACAAGAACGCCTTCGGACTCGATCCGTTCATCGTGTCCGAGACGTTTGCCGAGGTCAGTGCCTGTCAGAAGGCAGGGATCATGATCAACACGTTCATGCTGGCGCGCGATCACGATCTGGTGGCGTTCGTGCGCCGCGTCGCTGCGATTTGCCGCGGCAAGGCGTACTTCACGACCCCCTACACACTCGGCCAGTACGTCCTGATGGATTACATGGACAGGAAGACCAAAACGATCCACTAGTGATCGTTGGATGAATCAGCAATGCCTCTACCAGCCACCATCCCGATCTTCCCGCTCCCGAACGTCGTCCTCTTCCCCAACGTCTTTCTGCCGCTCCATATCTTCGAGCCTCGCTATCGCGCGATGGTCAAAGACGCGCTCGCCAGCGATCGCATCATCGGGATGGTGTTGCTGAGACCGGGATACGAAGCCGACTACGCGGGCCGCCCCCCGGTGTACCCGATCGGATGCGCCGGCCTCATCACGCACTCGGAACCGCTACCCGATGGCCGGTTCAATATCGTGTTGAGAGGGCTCGAGAAGTTTCGAATGACGAGCGAGCAGAGCGGACAGCCCTATCGCCTGGCGCACGTCGAAGCGCTGGCCGAATCGGCCACCGACCAGGAAAAGACGACGATGCACCAGCACCGCCGGCGGTTGGAATCGCTCCTTGCCGCGGCCATGGAGCACCGGGGCAGCGACGTCAAGCTTTCGCCCAACGTGTCGGACGATGATCTCGTCAACGCGCTGGCGCAATACCTTGCGCTCGAACCCATCGAGCGGCAGGCCCTTCTGGAATGTAACGGCGTCCTCTCGCGATGCGGTGCGCTGATCGAACTGCTCGAGATGCGATCGATGATGGCGCCAGGCACCGGGAAATGGACGAGCGGTCAGGCCCACTGAGCCTGTAGCGACGGGTTCGTGACCCGGCGCTACAGCCTTTGCACCTACGGAACGATCGGGAAGTTCTTCGTAGCCATGACGATCGAAGTGCCGTTGGTGCGCCGCACCACCGCGCGGACCTGATATGAACCCCTGGCGATCGTCGGCGTCCACACGAATCTGTTGTTCGAGCTCCAGTTCGCCTTGGTCACCCAGTTTGCACCGTCGTAGACCCGCCACTGGTATTCATACGGACCGGTGCCGCCCGCGCCGACAGCCGTAAACGTCACCGTCGTCCCGGGTGGCTGCGGCGCGGCCCGGTCGGCCGTGAGGCTGGCAATCCGTAGCGGGTCGGTGAACGTCACGGTCAGGCTGTCGGACTTCGTGTTGCCCGCAGCATCTCTGGCCGTCACCGTCAGCACATTGATGCCGGGCTGCAGGACGACTCCCGTCATGCTCCAGCTCGTCGTGCCGCTGGCCGTGCCGCTTCCGCCACGATCGTTCGACCAAGTCACACGGGTCACGCCAACGTTGTCGCTGGCCGTGCCGCCCAGATCGACCGACGGCGTTGAGCGCGTGTGTGTCGCTGCGGTCGTCGGCCTCGTGATGCTGATGGCCGGGGCTGTCGTATCCCCCACGTTGCGGGTCACCGTCAACGTATCGGTCGAGGTATTGCCAGCGGCATCGTGCGCGGTTACCGTCAGCACGTTAGAGCCGCCCTGCAGCGTTATGCCCGCGCGCCAGGTCGTCGTGCCGGTTGCGACTCCACCTCCGCCGCGGCTGTTGGACCAGCTCACCTGCGTCACGCCGATGTTGTCGCTGGCCGTGCCGGCAAGCGTCAACGTGGCCGACGTCGTCGTGTGGGTCCTTGCCGTCGTCGGGGTCGTGATGGCCACGCTTGGCGCAACGGTTTCAGGCGTCACGGTCCACGTGAAGGTCCGTGATGCCGAGAACGTTCCGTCCGACACCGTCGCAGTCACCTGATGCGAACCGGCCGTGACCGGAGTACCCGTGATGAGCCCTGTCGATGCCGCGACTGACAGGCCCGAGGGCAAGCCCATCGCGCCGAACGTCAGCGGGGCACCGTCAGCATCAGCGCCATTGAGCTGCAGCGTCACTGAGCGGCCCGCTTCGGTGGACTGGTTGGCTATGCTCGCCAGCGTCGGGGCGACCCTCGACGTCACCGTCAACATTTTCGACGACGTGTTGCCGGCCGCATCCGCTGCGGTCACGGTGATGACGTTCGGACCCGGTTGCAGCGCAACTGACGCGACATTCCAGGTCGGCCCGCTGGTGCCGGGTTCCCTGGAGACCGCGTCGACCTCCGCCGCGCTCAATGCCCGACTGTAGATGCGCACGTCATCGATCGCTCCATGCATCGGGTTCGACCCGTCAGGGTTGCGACCAATGTTCACCCCGACCGCCGCGCTCGTCGCGAGAGCGCCGGTCTTCGCCACGGCACCGACTTCAACTCCATTCAGATACAGGCGCATCATCGCGCCGTCGTATGTCGCAGCGAAGTGGTACCAGCTGTTGAGCGGCAGGGTTCCCGAGGACGCAATCAAGGTCGTCGTGGTACCACCCGCTTTCAGTCGGAAGCGGAGACGGTCCTGCCCGTTGTTCGTCTGGCTGACCATCCAGTAGTGACTCTGCTCGGCGGCGTCGGTCGCCTTGCTGACGAATCGCTGATGCACCGTTGCGGGGAAACTGCTGCTCCTCACCCATCCTGCGATCGTCAGTGCGCTTCCTGTCACGTCGAGAGACGGAAGTGACACGTGGTCGTCCACGCCATCGAGAGCGAGGGCCTGGCCGTATCGCCCAGCGACCCAGGCCGCACCGTTGGCAACTGTGCCCGTGAATTCGCCCGTCGTGTTTCCGGCCACCGTGCCCGTGCCCTCATCCAGCCGCCAATTCGCCAGCAGACCAGCGACGGTTGCCGCGGCACTGCGATTGGCCACGCCGTTTCCGCCACGGTCGTTGGCCCACGTCACCGAGGTGACGGCGACGTTATCGAGCGCCTTCCCGCTGAGGGCGATCGCCGATTCGGTCGTCACGTAGCTGGTGGACGTCGGAGCATCGATGATGAGCATCGGTGCGGTGACGTCCCCTGACGCGTAGGTCACGGTCAGGACGTCGGTGGATGTGTTGCCGGCCGCATCCCGCGCGGTGACAGTCAACGTGTTGGATCCGCCTTGCAGCGCCACGGTCGCGTTCCACGTCGTGGTACCCGTCGCATTGCCAGTTCCGCCGCGGCTGTTCACCCAGCTCACTTGGGTGACTCCGACGTTGTCGGATGCGGTGCCCGAGAGCGCGATGGTGCCGGTGGTCGTCGTGAACGTCGTGGCGGTCGTTGGACCCGTGATTCTCACGACGGGCAACGTTGAATCCGGCGCGACGACACTCCATGTGAAGGTGCGCGATGCTGAGAGCGCGCCATCGGACACCCTCGCGGTCACGCTGTAATTGCCCACGACGCTCGGGGCACCCGAGATGAGGCCGCTCGACGCAGCGATTGAGAGGCCAGTCGGAAGACCGGTCGCCGTGTGGGTAAGAGCATGGCCGTTGGCATCGCTTCCCACGAGTTGCAGCGTGGTCGAGACCCCGACCATCGTGGACTGGTTCGCGATGCTCGCCAGCGTGGGAGGCGCATTGACTGTCACCGTGAGCAGATCCGAAGCGGTGTTGCCAGCCGCGTCTCGCGCTGTCACGGTCACGACGTTGCTTCCGGCCTGCAGTGCGATTGCGGACGCGGACCACGACGCCGTACCGGTGGCCGTACCACTTCCACCGCGGTTGTTCACCCACGTCACCTGCGTGACCCCCACGGCGTCGCTCGCCGTTCCACTGAGCGCGAGCGTCGTCGCAGTGGTGGCGTAGGTCGCAGCAGATGTCGGGCTCGTGATGCTCACGACCGGCGGCGTCGCGTCGGGAGCGCTGACCGTCCACGTGAATGTCTGTGACGCCGTCAACATGCCATCCGACGCGCGTGCAGTCACCGAGTAGCTGCCAGTCGTCGTGGGCGTGCCCGAAATGTAACCGGTCGACGCCATCACCGTCAGGCCTGGAGGCAAACCTGTCGCGCTGTAGGTCACCGGGTCACCCATCGGATCGGTGCCAGCGAGCTGAAGACTGTCGGCCTGTCTAACAGCTGAACTCTGTGGCCCCGGATTGACCAGCGATGGAGGCGCATTACTGAACCCGCATACCTCGCTCGAGCGAGGGCCCTCGACCGGGCCGGCGAAATACGCAGAAACCGCGAAGCAATACTGCTGTCCGGCGACCGCCTTCGTGTAAGACCAGGTGGTCGTCAATCCGACATCAACATGCTGCGTGTAGGTCCCTTGCCGGGTACCGACATGAACGATGTAGCCGGAAATCTGGGACTCCTGGTTCGGATCCCACGCCAAACTGATGGTGTCTGCCGACGCAGGCTGAGCGAGGACGAGCGCGGAGAAGATGGTGAAAAGGGTGGCGGAAATTTTCGAGAGGGCGTGTTTCTGCATAGTGAATCGCGAGAGTGAACGGCAAACTCGACGCCGCCTTGAGGAGCTGCCGCATCCCGCAATGCACCTGCATGTCAGTGATCGATTTAATTCACTTAGTCACAGCTGTTTACACCCCATCACACGCTACGATTTTCCGACATGTCAGGTCCTGCAAAGAGGACAAGCACCAGAACGGAAGTTGTTAATTGACTATCGGATGACCGACATCACGAACGCCTGCCGGGCGAAATTTGGTGAGTCCGATGACCGGATTGAATGGTCGCGTTCTGTCGTAGCGGCGGATCTCGAGACCCCGCCCCCGCGCTCATTCATCGGAGAGTGCGAAGTACAACGCGAGCGGCGCGAGCACGAGGCAGGCTGCGGCGCCAAGCACCACGAACACGCCGGTCATTGTCAGTGGTGTGAGATCTGAAAACGCCGGCAGCCATCGAGTCATCTCACTGACGCCGAACGTAATCGTCCAGGGCGCCGTCGATCGGAACGCCGACTGCACTGGGGCCCACAACAACTCCACGGCGGCGAGGGCCAGTCCAGCGATGCAGGCGACCGAGATCCCGAAGGCCCAGGACAGTGGCCGCGTGGCTTTCTGCGATGCCTCGAGCCGCGTTCGAATTGCGGCGCGCCACCAGACCTGACCGGCCGCCGGCACCGTGATCTCGTCATGAAGGTCGTTGCGGTCAAGACGGAGCAGACTCGCCACGCCGACGACTTCGCCGCAAACCTGGCACTGCGCAACGTGGGCGTGCAGCGTTTCGTCGCACTGGTCTGGCCATCGGCCCGCGATGATTGCGCCAATCACATCCGATTCGCGAGGACATTCCCGAACAGTCATCGACTGTCTCCCCACTTGCCGGGAGTTCCGAGAAAACCAAGCAGCCGTTTCCTGGCCCGGAACAACAGTGCCTTCAAGCTGGCTTTCTTCACACCAAGCACTTCGGCGATTTCCTCGTGCGAGCACCCCTGCGCATACGCGAGCCAGAGCAGCGATCGGTCCCGCGGCTTCATCCGCTCCATCGCGCGCGCCAGATCGAGCCGGCGCACGGCGCGATCGCCTTCGTGCGCACCGCCGGAGGCATCTTCGTTTCGAGAGGTTTCAACGAGGTGCCGCTCCCGCGTTCCGGAGCGGCGACGATGGTCGCGCGCCAGATTCGTTGCGATGCGGAACAGGTAGTTGCGCCGATGATCGTCGCTCTCGAAGTCTGCGCGCGTGCGCAGGAAGCGGTAGTACGCCTCCTGCAGGAGGTCGTCGGCCAGCCTCGCATCGCCTGTGATACGCGCGAGGTACGCCCAGACCGGTCGTGCCGTCAACTCGTAGAACGTGCGGAACGATTCCTCGGTCATGAGGAACGTTCGTTCGGCATCGCCAAACGCGCCTATCCGTTCCACATCGGTCAAGGTCGCTTCACGCATTGGTTTCTTGTCTGCGGCTGGGCAGGAGTCCCAGTCGAGCCGTCAGGATATATGCAATGACCGCTGAAATCACGGCGCCAAGACCAAGGGCCATTACGATGATGCCGAGCACGGTGAATGCTGGGACGACCTCCTCGGGCACGGTGTTCCGGGCGAAGGCGAAGCCGATGCCGAGGGCGGCCAGCACCACACCAGCCTGCACCGACCAGAGGATTCGGCTCAGGGGTGCACCCGGTTCCGGAACCCTGTTGGCGGGCGTGAATTCGAGGAAGTTCCGTCCGGCTGGCGTCTGCACGTAGGCGAGCAGGTCCTCGTTCGACTGCATGCGGTCGAGGATCTTGGTGTGGACGTCGGTCTGCATTCGTGTCTGGCGTACCCACCGCCGGTAGTCGACCACCTGCTTGGCGACAGAACCGAAGACCGTGACGACGGTCAGGAACCCGAGAAAAAGTCCGGTCCCGGCAAGGATCCCCACAAACGCGTCCAGTGGTTCGTTCCCGCGGTTGAAGTCCTCGGGCCGCCCAAGGAAGAACGTCGGGTTCCTGGCGATCTCGGGATGCTGCTTCAGAAAGGCTTGGAGTGCCGGGTACGGTGACAGATAGTCCGCCTGCTCCATGAGCGACGGGTCGTTCTGAAGAACGGCGCGAACACTTGGCGGCAACTGCCAGAGCAGATTGTGAAGCTCCGACCGCGTATTGTGGGCATTCTGGCTAAAGGGGACGTCAGTGGGAGCCTGGCTGGGCGGAGGCGGTTCACCGCGTTGGCGAAGGGTTGGCGGGAGCTGCTGGCCTTGGGCCTCAACCAATTGGGCGCCGGGGCCCAGGACCACAAGGCCGAGCGCCAGAAGCACAATCTGTCTCATGCTTCCCTATTACGGGCCGGGCGGCGGAAGGTTAACGGGGCTTTCCCCTCGTAAATGGCACGAACTGCACGGGGATGGTCCTGCGCTCGGCGACGCCCATCGCGGTCTTCTCGACAATCGTCATCCATTGAGTGTCGCCCTGCGACCCGACCGGAATCACGAGGCGGCCGCCGGGTGCGAGCTGATCGATGAGCGGCTGCGGAATCTCATCCGGCGCCGCCGTTACCATGATGCGATCAAAGGGGGCGTGTTCCGGCCATCCGGCAAAGCCGTCGCCCTCCCGGACGTGGACATTTGCGTATCCCAGATCGCTCAGGACCCTCGACGCTGTCTTCGCTAGCGGGGCCACGATCTCAACGGTGTAGACCTCGCGTGCCAGCGACCCCAGAACAGCCGCCTGGTATCCGGACCCGGTGCCGATCTCGAGGACGCGATGCGTTGGCTGAACCGCGAGCGCCTCGGTCATGTAGGCCACGATGTAGGGTTGAGAAATCGTCTGACCGAACCCGATGCCGAGCGGGCTGTCATCGTAGGCGCGCGGCACCGCTTCTGCTGGCACGAACCGCTCGCGCGGCACCGTGCGCATGACGTCGAGCACTCGCGTATCGGCGACACCCCGTTGCCGGATCTGGCGCTCGACCATCTCGAGTCGGCGTTGGCGGGTGTCGTCTTGTCCTTCTTCCGCCAATGGAGCACAGGCCATGAGCAGGGTGCAGGCGGCGGCCAGCCAGGGACTCCGCCTGTGATGTCGCGGCCGGACCCTAGGCTTCCTGAAGCCGCCGATCGGCCAGCACCTTGACGATCCTCTCGCCGTGAAAGCGCCCATTCTCGATGAAGATGTTGCCGGTGTTCTTCCCCGCTACGGCGCCGCCGGCAATGAACAGATTCGGCACGTTACTCTCGAAGGTCTCAGAATTCAACGCCGGTGTCAGCGTCTCGGGATCGCAGTCGATGCCTGCGCGTCTCATCAGCTCGACATCCGGGTGGTATCCGGTCAGCAGGAAGACCGCCTCTGCGGGAATCGTCTCCTGCACGCCCTGCCGCTCGACCACGACCTCCGTGGGACGAATCTCCATGACCTGTGATTCGAATCGCGCTGCGATCGACCCTTCCTTGATTCTGTTGTCGATGTCGGGTCGGACCCAGTACTTGATCGAGTCCCCGAGCTTGTCGCGGCGGTGCACGAGCGTGACGTGCGCTCCAGCTCGGTACAACTCGAGTGCCGCTTCCGCCGCGGAGTTCTTGCCCCCGACGATGACGACGCGCTGACGGTAGTACGGATGAGCCTCGGTGTAGTAGTGCGAGACGTGCGGGAGATTCTCGCCCTGCACACCCAGGTAGTTCGGAAGGTCATAGTACCCGATGGCCAGCACCACGGCACGCGCCTGCCGCACGCGCGTGCCACCACGGCCTTTCGACGTGACGGTGAACACTGGTTCGTCCTGCCCCGCCGCAGCCTCTGGCGAAGGCGACGCGATGTCGCACACTTCCTCGTGAAGCGAGACCTGAAGACCGTAGGTGTCGACGACGCGGCGGTAATAGCGCAGCGCCTCCAGGCGCGTCGGCTTGTCGTACGGCGTGACGAGCGGAAGTCCCCCGATCTCGAGCAACTCGGGCGTCGTGAAGAACACCATGAGCGGCGGGAAGTTGAAGATCGAGTTCACGAGCACGCCTTTATCGACGATGACGTAGTCGAGGCCGTGCTGCTTGGCTGCGATGGCTGTTGCCAACCCCGAGGGGCCGGCACCGACGATCAAGAGATCACGGACGGGCATGAGCGTGATAACACCTGTAATTCTGAATTCTGAATGCAGAATGCTGAATAGGCAGAAACGTCGGGCGAGGCGGACGGTGTCTGAATTCCGAATTCAGCCATTCTGAATTCTGAATTCTGAATTCTGAATTCATTTAACTGCTACCGCCGCGCGGTCGAGGCGAAACGCGCGATGCAGGGCGCGAATGGCCGGGGCAGCATCGGGTTCCGCCACGACGAAGGAGATGTTCCGCTCGGACGAACCCTGCGAGATGGCGATGACGTTGATCCCTTCGGCGCCAAGCGCGCTGAAGACGGTCGCGGCGATGCCGGGCGTTCCGCGCATGCGATCGCCGATGGCGGCCACGACGGCGACGGGCTGAGCCGAAATCTCCTCGACGTGATCGCGGGCAAGCTCGAGCTCGAGTGCGCCTTCCAGCGCCTTCACGACTCTCGGAGCATCGGCGGCGGTGATGACGAAGCACATGTTGTTCTCGGACGAGGCCTGCGAAATCATCAACACGTTCGATTGCTGATCGGCAACGACCTCGAACGCCTTCGCCACGATGCCCGGTATGCCCTGCATCCCGGTACCGCTGATCGTGATGAGGCTCACACCGCGAATCGAGGTCACCGCCTTGACCCCCGGCACCGACGGATCGCCCTCGACGCTGACGCGTGTGCCTGGATGCGTCGGGTTGAAGCTGTTCAGAATGCGCACTGGAATGCGCTGACGGAATGCCGGGAGAATCGTCTTGTAGTGCAGGACCTTGGCGCCGTAGTACGCCAGCTCAGAGGCCTCGCTATACGAGATCTCCGGCAGCGTCCGTGCGTCAGGAACTTCTGAGGGATTCGCCGACATCACGCCATCGACATCGGTCCAGATCCAGATCTCGTCAGCATCGAGAGCGGCGCCGACAATCGAGGCCGAATAATCAGAGCCACCACGTCCGAGCGTCGTCAACACTCCATCGACGGTCGCGCCAATGAAGCCGGTCAGGACGGGGCTCGCCCCGCCAGTGATGAGGGATCGAACGCGCGCCTGCATCTTATTGCGCGTCTCGTCCATCAGCGGTTCCGCGCCGCCGAACTGATCGGTGGTGACGATGACCTCGGTGGCGTCGATGGCGCTCGACTCGCGGCCACGAGCCGCAATCGCACCGGCGACGAGGGGTGCGGCAAGCATCTCGCCGGTGCCCGAAATCGCATCGAGCAGCCGGGGCGTCAGCTCGTGCACCATCGACAGCCCGTAGCAGAGCTTCTCGAAGCGATCGAGCCGGCGATCGATCTGCCCGAGGGCGGCGGTACGAACTGACGCATCCTGAATCACGGCGTCCGCAACACTCTTGTGGCGGTCGAACAGGCGCTGCCGCAACGACGTGTCCAGATTGCCCTTGGAGGCCGCCTGGGCTGCCTCGATCAAGCCGTTGGTGACGCCGCTCATCGCCGAGGTCACGGCGACGACGTGATGTCCTTTGTCTCGTGCGGCCGTAACGAGCGCCGCGGCCTGCGCAATGCGTTCAGGGGAACCTACCGAGGTTCCACCGAATTTCATGACGATGAGCATGGGATGAAGAGGATCTCCGGTCCCCTTCAGTTTATCTGACAAGGACACCGGGCGTGATTTCGCCCCGCAATCCGAGCGAAATCACATCCCGGGTCTTCAGGCTAGTTTTCTTCGGCTGGCGGAGCGGCCCGATTCGGTACTGGCACCTGGATCGTGCGGCGAGCCCTGATGATTCCGTTCTTGCGGTCCTCTTCGATCGCCTTGTCCTCTGCCCGTTCGGCGCTGAGCGCATTCGGCAGACCGTAGTTGCCTTCGTGGCACTCGTACGGCAGTAGGACGCCGCCGTCGAGCGGCGTCAGCGGCATCGACATCGTGAACGGCCGCGCGTAGGTGACGGGATCGTCGACCGTGAATTGGTACTGGAGAACGTCTGCCGCGACGCGCTTGAAGCGCTCGGTGATGACCATCTTGTCGCTGTGACGAAGGCCGTTGCCGTTGCCACCGATGCTCGTCTTGTCGGTCAGGTTCTTCGTGACCACCACCAACTCGTCACCTTCCCACCGGGCGCGTGAGTCGCCGAGGTACTGCCGGATACCCTCACCGATGTACGGCCTACCATCGGTGTACAGCATGCGCGTGTCGTGGATCATCTCGTAACTGAAGGCGACCATGCCCGGTGCCTGCACGATCCGATTGCCGTTGCCGTAGACGACGCGAAGCACCGAGCCGACGATGCCGCGCGTGATGCAGCGATCGTAGAGCGTGAAGTCTTCGGTCGTTTCAAAGGGGCCCTCACCGAACGTACCGCGGTCGCGGCTGGCACGACGTGTCTCGGCGAACTTGGTGAACGCGGGCATGTGCCCGTCAGGCGGATCGACGATGAGCGACGTCTGCCGGAACGCGCGGCGGGCGAAATCGTTGCGGAACGCTCCGATGTCGTTCTCGGCTCGCTTGATACCGGCTTCGACCTGCTTGGAGCGCGCCGCAAACGCCTCGTCGCTCAAGTACAGGTTGTTCCCCATGTCCTTGGGACGCTCGCGCGGAATCCCGCTGGTGTCGTCACTGCTCCAGACTCCCTGCAGATCCGGATCGCCCCAGGGCGTTCTGGGCACGGTGTAGGGAATGGGTGCTCCACCGTTGTAGGCGGTGATGACGAGCGCCGGTGCGCTCGTTCCTTGACCCGACAACGTAAGTGACCCGACCCCGAGGCTCGCGATCGCCAGGACAGAAAAAGAAAGGCCGCGCTTGGTCATGTATGACTCCTTGCTGCCACTTCGGCGCGGCCCGATTATACGGCGAGGTCAGTCTGCAAGCGCCTTCAAAGCATCGCGGAAATCGAGATACAGGAACTGGGTCGAGCCGTCGAACTCGTAGCCGTTGACAGGGTCCGTGCTCGGCGGTTCGGGTGCTTCCCCGTTCTGCACAACCAGAAGACCAAGCGGATACTGCCTCCCCAGCGGCACCGGGACGTAGTGGACGCCGTCGGTATCGCCGACACCTTCGATGAGAAACGAGCCGAGGTGCTGCGTACTTTTCCCGATCAAGTAGAAGTGAAAGCTGGAATCGCCTTGACTCGAAGCCAGCATCAGAGTCTTCCCGGGCAGGCTGGTGACGATGCTCAGACCTTCGAGATCGGCCTCGAGGAACTGACCGGCGTTGGCATTTGAACCGGGCGCCACGACGTCCCCAGGCTTCGGCGGATCCTCAGGCTCGTACTCGCACTCGAACTCATCGTCGTCGGGAATCGCGTGGTACGGCTGACCAAAGGACTTGAGCGGTTCGATCAGCCTGCCCTTGCCGACGCGCACGAAACCAGGCAGTGAAGAAACGCGCGGCAGCTTGTACAACCCGATCGTCTCGAAGGCCACATAGAGCGCGTCGTTGACGCTATCGACGACGAGTCCTTCAGACTGAGGCTCTTCGAGCACCGCCTCGCGGCATGGGGTCCACTCGTAGGTCGCGCCATTCTCATCCTCGAGGTCGAAGCTCGTATCGAACAGGAACGTCCGCACGACGCGGTACGAGAGCCTGCCGTTGGCGGCCGGTTCGATGATGAGCTGACGCACGAGTCCCCGCTCCCGCTGCGAGACGAACACACTCGGCTCACGACCCTGCACGACGGTGAGCCCGTACACGGTGTTCTGATCGTCAACCGGGTTGTCGATCCATCCCTCTTCCACCCCGGACGGCTGCAGCGCGGAGGGCTGCTCGTAGCGGCGCGGGAACACGCGTGGCGCAGCCGGCGACGTGATGTCGACGAGCGGACCCTCAGGGTTACCAGGATCGATCTTGAAAAATCTGACCCGGTCGCAGCCGCGGTCCGACACGATTGCAACATCGGCGCGAGGGGCGCCGCGACGGTTGCCAAGGCGAACGTCGTACGCGATGTCTACGTTGTTGTAGCGGCCGAACGTCTCGCCGCTCTCACTATCCACGCACGGCGTGCCCGGACCGGGATTGAGGCCGGCTGGCGTGGCCGGGTCGGTGGCCAACACCTGCGGCGCGTTCGGTGGAAACATTGCCTGCACGAGGGAGCCGGAGAGGTCGTACACGAGGATCCCGGCATCCTTCGCCGTGCCAATAATCAGCGACTGCCTGGGATTGCGCCGATTGATCCAGATTGCCGGGTCGTCTGCATCGGGAGTGGCCGGCGCTTCCTCGTAGTTGAAGAGCGGCGCCGTGCGGACTACCGGCTGGAGCACCGTTTGCGCGTCGGCCGCTACAACCGTGCCTGTCAGAACAATCAGGGCCATCACCACTCGTTTCACGCCTCAGCCTCCTTGATCAGTCGGACCGCGAGTCTAGCGACGCAGTACGACGGCGGTGTATCGAGGTGTATCGAGGGTGTATAGTCACTCTCGCGCGGAAGCCGCTGGCCGTCCGCTGCTCATTCATCGAGGGAGACACCATGTCCACTTCGCGTCGTGACTTCGTCAGGATTGCGGGCGCCGCAACGGCCTTCACCGCGATCGGCTCACCTGCGCTGGGCTTCGCGACCGACCCGGCTCTCGGGCTGATCTTTCCGCCAAAGGACTACCCGATTCCGCCCGATGCGAAGCGTCTCTATCCCTCCGGTGTCGAGTTCCTCGGAGACGGCGTGGGCCTGCCCGGCGGCATGACGCTCCAGGGCTACGAAGAGGCGATACCTCGAGTCGTGCCGGTCGCCGAAGCGCTCGCCACGCGTGGCGCCAAGGTCATTTCGGTCTTCGGCTCATCGCTGACCTTTTACAAGGGCGCCAAGTTCAACGAGGAGTTGACGCAGCGCGTCACCAAAGCGACGGGTCTGCCGGCAACCACACAGAGCAACGGCCTTGTCGACGGTCTGCGCACGGCCAACGCGAAACGCATCGCGGTGGCAACGGCCTATACCGACATCGTGACTGGCCGGCTGAAGATCTTCCTCGAGGAGCACGGCTTCGAGGTGACATCCGCCAAGGGCCTCGGCTACGAGCGGATCCCCGAGGGCGCGGCGACACAGGAGATCCTGTTCAAGCTTGGCGTCGAGGCGTACGCCAATTCGCGGAAAGCGGACGCACTCGTGATGTCATGCGGCGCGCTCAGAACGCTCGATCTGATCGTGCCACTCGAGAGCAAGATCGCAGTGCCGGTGGTCTCCTCGACACCACACGGCTTGATGAACGTCGTGCGCCTGCTCGGCGTCAACCCGCGCGCGCAGGGATTCGGCATGGTCTTCGCTCGCGCCTGACGCGGGCCGCCCGCCGCCTCGAGTACGACTGAATCCTGCAGGAGTCTGTCATGACCTCCAGATGTGTGCTCGTTCTCATCGCTCTCGTCGCCACGGCGTGCTCGTCGGCGCCTCCCGAGCGACGAATCGTCGACGACGCGGCGGCGGCACTTGGCGGCGCAGATCGCGTTCGGGCCCTGACCGGGCTGGAGATCACGGGCAGCGGCCCGGCGCCCAATGCCGGCCAGAACCGGATGCCTGACGACGAGCTGCCGGTATGGCAAGTGAGCGAACACACTCGCTCGATCGACCTCGCCAACAACCGGACGCGTGTGCGGCAACGTCGCGAGGCGAAGTTCCAGTTCGCTGGTGCGACCGTACAGCGAGTCACACAGGGGCTCGATGGCGACGTGGCCTACAACGTCGCACCCGATGGGACGATGACACGCGCCGGCGACGCCGCGGCGAAGGATCGACGGGTGGAGCTGCTGCATCACCCGATCACGATCGTGCGGGCAGCGATGGATCCGGCTGCCACGCTCGCTAACCCCCGCACCGAAGGCAATGAGCAACTCGTCGACATCACGACCGCGAAGGGCGACGTCCTCACGCTGGCGCTCGATCAGTCCACGCATCTCCCCGCGCGCGTGCTTTCCATGGGAGCGAACGCGAATATGGGCGACGTCGCGATCGTCACGACGTTCTCCGACTACGAGGACGTCGACGGCGTGAAGCTGCCGCGCAAGCTGACCACGATGATGGACAAGTACCTGCAGTTCGACCTGGAGGTGGCCAAGAACAGCATCGGCGGCAACGTCGCCGATCTGGCGGCGCCGAGCAGCGTGACCTCGGCCCCCTCTCCAACACCACCGCCGGTCGTCGTCACCGTCGAGCAGGTTGCGAAGGGAATCTGGTGGCTGGCCGGATCGGGCAACCATCGCAGCATCGTCTTCGAGTTCGATGACCACCTCGTGCTCTTCGAGACGCCGGTCAACGAAGCACGATCACAGGCGGTCATTGACAAGGCGAGGACGCTGAGCAGCAAGCCGCTCACCAAAGCCATCGTCTCGCACCATCATTTCGATCACTCCGGAGGGTTGCGTGTCGCCGTCGCGGAGGGGCTGATCATCGTGACGCATCGCGCCAACGAGGCGTTCTTCAAGGATCTCCTCGCACGCAAGCACACGATCGTGCCCGATGCGCTGCAGCAGAACCCGAAGGGCGCGACCTTCGAGTTCGTCGACGATCAGATGACGCTGAAGGACAGGTCGATGGAGGTCCAGCTCTATCACCTGCTCGACAATCCGCGCGAGGGCACCAACCTGTATGCGTACGTGCCGCGCGAGCGGATGCTGGTCCAGGCCGACCTCTACGACGCCAGCTGGCAGCAGCATCTCTGGGGCGAGAACGTGCTCACGAATCTCGCGCAGCGGAAGCTGAGAATCGACCGCGACGTGCCGGTGCACGGCGTCATCGAGCCGTTCGATCAGATGGTGAAGACCATCAAGGCGAAACCGACGATCGCGGCCACGAACTGATTAGAGCCCGATGTTGGGAGTGGTGCGCCTCTCCGCACTCGATCAGTTGGCCACGCGAAGACAGCGATATCCAGTGCCGCATGAGTCGGCATCGCCGATCTCGACCGCCTTCATGCCCGCGAGCGTGTTGAGAATGATCTGCCCTTCCGCGGTGATGACAATGCGGTCCATCGGGCTCCCATTGTCGCCGGGCGGGGTCGTTCCCAGATGCAGACTGCCGGCCCGTGATGTGCCCGTCTGATCTCCCGAGGCGCGGGAGTAGATCTGCGCGGTGCGGCCATTGCCGCTGCAGCCCGACCAGAACCCCGCTTGCCCCGGCTCGCAGCGCGTGCCCCACGCCTGCCAGTAGAGGCTGCCAAGCGCGGTTCCGTCAGGGACCGGTTGTGGCTTGGCGTTGAAGTCCCCTCCGTCCGGACCCGCTCGCCGCAGCACGAGATCCGGTGCGTCGCCAATGTCAGCCAGCACCATCCCCTTCGCGTAGCACTTCGGCGTGCCATCGGCGAGCGGATGCAGGACGTTCGACTGCGAGTTCGACTGCCGGCAGAAGAAATCCGGCGCGCCCGGCCACCCCTCGGTTCGGCCCCACAGCAGCTGCCCCCTCAAGACATTGCCGGACAGGCTGGCGGTATTCGGCGGCACATACGGGGCGATGGCCTCCTGGGCGTGTGCCGTGAACGCGAGCGACAGAATGATCATGACGAGGGAACTACCACGTGGCATGCGCACGACCTCCGACGTCGATCGTACGCCACGCCTGTGGCAGCCGCAGGGACGCCGAGCGTCCCCACGGCCTAGCCTACGTCGGGATTGGTCTATCTGACCGTGTCGAGGAGCGTGTTCAGGATCCTCATTTGCTCCGCTGGACCGGTGCCGTTGCCGATCACACCCGTCGCTCCACACGCCAGGATCCCCAGCCGCCCATTCGAACGCGGCACGAAATCGAGATTCACCTGATTGAGCTGTACCGCCATGCCAAGGAGCTCGATCTCGACCGCGCCCAGCACCAGGCTCAGCGTCTCGCACCCCTGCGCGGCCGGATCGGTCGGCTGCGGAGCGGGGGGATCCGTTGGCGCGGCGGCGGACAGCGAAACCGGCATGGCCGCTTGAGTCACGATCGTGCGCGCCGTGTTCGATGCGGCATCCGTGAGGTTGAGCGTCAATAGCCCCACTGCAGCCAGTTCGCCCTCAGTGGTCTGTGCGAATCTCCGAATCGCGAACGAGCCCATAACATCCGGTACGGCGGCATCGTCATCGGCGGCCGGCGGTGGTGTCGTTGGCGGCTCAGATGGCGGTGTCGTCGGCGGCGCTGACGGTGGTGTCGTTGGTGGCGCTGATGGCGGCGTCGTTGGTGGTCCTGACGGTGGTGTCGTGGGTGGCGCTGATGGTGGTGTCGTGGGTGGATCTGATGGTGGCGTCGTTGGTGGCTCGGTGGGTGGTGTCGGTGTTGACGTTCCCAGCGTGCCGGTGATCGGAACCACCAGACTGCCCGCTCTCGCCTGACGCGCCTCCTGCCCTTGCAGCCGCTGTGCGTCCCGTGGAGCTTGCGTTTCCTGAGCGTATGCGATCGTGACAAGTGCGCACGCGAGCGTCGAGGTCAGAGCGATGCGCACGAACCTGGTGCATTTGCTGGATACCCTTCGAGATGCGAACTTGAATACAGACGTGTTTCCGGTGTTCATTGGATCGTGTTCCCCCCTGTTACTGTGATGTTGCCGCGCAACGAGGCGGCTGCGAGGCGGGTTGCAGGAGGGGTGCCACGACGAGAGCGCGAACGCAGCGATGCGCCGCACCCGTCCTCGTAGTCGAGTCGCGTAGGGTCGTGTAGGTAGGAGGGTGTCGGGTGTAGCCAGTACGAACTGAGCCGACTGCCCAAGGGCATTCCCGGTTCATCTGGACACTTCTGACCAGAGATACATGAGGAGGCACCGGTGGCGCACATCGACGAAATCGGCCGTGACTTGTACCGGATCTGCATACACGTGCCGGAGCTCGACATGCAGTTCAATCATTTCCTGGTCAAAGACGACGAACCGCTGCTGTTTCACACCGGCACGCGCCACATGTTTCCGGCTATGTGGGAGGCTGTCGGTCGGCTGATCGACCCCGCCTCGCTGCGCTGGATTAGCTGGAGTCATTTCGAGGTGGACGAATGCGGCGCCTTGAACGAGTGGCTGGCGCGCGCACCGAATGCCCGTCCTGCGTGCGGCCAGGTCGGCGCACTCGTCAATATCACAGACTACGCGACGCGACCACCGCTGGCGCTCGCCCCGGGAGACGTGCTTGCGACCGGGCGTCACCGGTTCCGCTGGCTGCCCACTCCTCATCTTCCACATGGCTGGGATGCCGGGATGCTTTTCGAAGAAGCGGATCGCGTGCTGTTCTGTTCGGACTTGTTCCACCAGTTCGGGCAGCGAGAGGCCGTCACCCGCACCGATGTCGTCGACCGATACGGGGAGGCGATCGCGAGGATGCAGGCCCATCCGGTCCTGATGGACTACATGCCGTTTACACAACAGACGCGTCAGCGGCTCGAGACGCTGGCACGGCTCGAGCCAAGACTGCTGGCGGCGATGCACGGATCCGCCTTTGAGGGTGACGGTGCCGGAGCGCTCCGTGCAGCGGGCGACGTCATGGAACGTCTGCTCGGATCGGCACCCGTAGCGGATCGGTAGGAAGGCGTGCTCGATCGGCGGACGTGATCAGCTCGAGTGATCGTGCAGGATGAACCAGCCTGATGGAGTCTTCTCGTACGTGAGGCTGAACCAGCCGCTCTTGTCCGCCTCGCCACCGCCGGTCAGGAGGAAGTGCCCAGTCACCAGCGCGTGACGGTCACCCAGAGGTCGCACGTCGATGCGATCGAACGAGAGTTGCTGCTTCGGCTTGCCGTCGAGCCAGAACGACTTCGCCAGCGCGGCACCCACGCGATCGCGCCCCTGGATCGGACCGTTTCCCCCCATGAACGTCGCGGAGTCCGCGTAGTCGCGAATGTGACCGGCAAGGTCGGCGCTATTCCACGCGTCGGAACTCGCCTTGAGCGCAGCGGGCAGGGCGGTCGTTGCGTCGTTCTGCGCCGAAGTGGACGCGCACGATGTCGCGAGAAGGGTGAGTGCAATGACGGCGCAGGTGAGACGAATGTTGCACATGGCGATCCTCATGGAAGGTCCGTCAGTCGTAGTGTCCGGCTTTAGCCGGACCGTGCACTACGCGAGCGGTGCGGGAAGCTGCGACTCGCCCATGAGGTAATGGTCGATCGCGCGCGCGGCGCTGCGCCCTTCCGCGATCGCCCACACGATGAGCGATTGGCCGCGCTGCATGTCGCCGGCGGTGAAAACACCGGGGACGCTCGTCATCCACCACTCGTCGCGCGCGACATTCCCGCGGTCGGTCAGCTTCACACCGAGGCTCTCGAGAAGACCCGGACGCTCGGGTCCGACGAAGCCCATGGCGAGCAGCACGAGGTCGGCGGGAATCTCGAACTCGCTTCCCGGGACCGGGACGAACTGCACGCGCCCGTCCTGCTTGACCATCTCGACTTTCACGGCGTGCAGCGCGCGCACATTACCCGCATCGTCGCCCGAGAAACGCTGCGTCGAGACGGAATACAGGCGCTCGCCACCTTCTTCGTGTGCCGAGGAGATACGGAAGATCTGCGGCCAGGTCGGCCACGGGTTGTCGGCAGCGCGCGAATCGGGAGGCCGATCCATCACCTCGAGTTGCGACACTGACTTTGCGCCCTGACGATGCGCTGTCCCGAGACAGTCGGCGCCCGTGTCACCACCGCCGATGATGATCACGTGCTTGTCTTTGGCCGTGATGAACTCACGGTCGGGAACGTGATCCCCTTCGCACCGGCGATTCTGCAGCGTCAGGTAATCCATCGCGAAAAGAACACCCTTGAGCTCACGACCGGGAACCGGCAGGTCACGCGGCTGACCGGCGCCACCAGACAGCAGGACCGCGTCGTAGTCCGACACGAGCCGGGCCGCCGGTACGTCAACGCCGACGTTGATCCCTGGCCGGAACACGACGCCCTCCGCTTCCATCATCGCCAGACGTCGGTCGAGGAAGCGCTTCTCCATCTTGAACTCGGGGATTCCGTATCGCAGGAGCCCACCGATGCGGTCCGATTTCTCGAAGACCGTGACCGAGTGCCCCGCGCAATTCAACTGGTCAGCCGCCGCCAGGCCCGCCGGACCTGAGCCGACGATCGCCACACGCTTGAACGTGCTGGTCGCCGGCGTTCGCGGCTTGATCCATCCCTCGTCCCACGCGCGATCGATGATCGATGCCTCGATCGATTTGATCGTGACCGGGTAGTCGTTGATGCCGAGCACGCAAGCGCCTTCACACGGTGCCGGGCACAACTTCCCGGTGAACTCCGGAAAGTTGTTCGTGGCGTGCAGGCGATCGATCGCCGCCTGCCAGCGGTCGCGATAGACCAGATCGTTCCAATCTGGAATCAGGTTCCCAAGCGGGCACCCCTGATGACAGAACGGGATCCCGCAGTCCATGCAACGGGCACCCTGCTTCCCGAGCTCGCCCGGCGGGTACGGCAGATACACTTCATGCCAGTCGCGAATGCGCTCGTCGATCGGACGTGAGGGATGCTTCTTCCGCTGGATCTCAATGAAGCCGGTGGCCTTACCCATGGACAGCCGTTCCCGCACCTGACGACGACGTCACGACGCTCTTGACAACCAGTTGCTCGACGAGAAGCTCCTCTTCCTCGCTTCGACGCTTCGCCTGTTCGGCCAGCGCCCGTTTGTAGTCCCGCGGCATCACCTTCACAAAGCGCCCGCGTACGGCGGCGAACTCGGACAGCAACCGTTCGGCGTGCAGGCTGCCCGTGTAGGTGAGGTGCTTCATGATGGCGACGCGCAGGAAGCCGATGTCGTCTTCGTCGAGCAGCTCGAAATCGACCATCTCCTTGTTGCAGCGGCGCTCGAAGCGTTCCTCGAGATCGAGCACGTAGGCGATCCCACCGCTCATCCCGGCGGCAAAGTTGCGCCCCGTCCGGCCGAGTACCACGACGCGCCCGCCGGTCATGTATTCGCAGCCGTGATCGCCAACGCCTTCGACAACGACGGTCGCGCCACTGTTGCGGACGCAGAACCGCTCTCCGGCAACGCCGCGGACGTAACCTTCACCGCTCGTCGCGCCATAGAACGCCACGTTGCCGATGACGATGTTCTCTTCCGACTTGAAGGCCGAGAGCACCGGGGGATGGACGATGAGCCGTCCACCTGACAGGCCCTTGCCGAACCCGTCGTTCGCATCTCCCACCAAGCGCATCGTCATCCCGGCGGGGACGAATGCGCCGAAGCTCTGACCTGCGGACCCGGTGAACGTGATTCGGATCGTGTCAGCGGGCAGACCGGCCGCACCGTGGCGGCGCGTGACCTCGGAACCCAGCATGGTGCCGACCGTACGGTCCGCATTACGGATGTAGGCAGTCAGATCGACCGGAGCCTTGTGCTCGAGCGCCGGCATGGCCGCCCTGATCAGATCGTTGTCGAGGGCATCCGCCAGCCCATGGTCCTGCGCACGCACGCGGCGCCGGGCGACCGAGGCAGGCAGATTCGGTTGATGCAGCAGCGGCATCAGGTCGAGGCCCTTGGCCTTCCAGTGATGCACCGCCCGCTCGACGTCGAGGCAGTCGGCCCGGCCGATCATCTCGTCGATCGTGCGGAACCCGAGTTCCGCCATCAGCTCACGGACTTCCTCGGCAATGAAGCGGAAGAAGTTCGCGACCATCTCGGGACTGCCATTGAACTTCTTTCGCAGCTCAGGATCCTGCGTCGCGATGCCGACCGGACACGTGTTCAGGTGGCACACGCGCATCATGATGCAGCCCATGACCACCAGGGGCGCGGTCGCAAACCCGAACTCCTCGGCACCGAGAAGCGCGCCAATGACCACGTCGCGGCCGGTCTTCATCTGGCCGTCGACCTGCACGACGATGCGGTCGCGCAGCTTGTTGAGCACCAGCACCTGCTGCGTTTCCGCCAGGCCGAGTTCCCACGGCAGCCCCGCGTGCTTGAGGCTGGTGAGCGGCGACGCGCCGGTGCCGCCATCGTGCCCAGAGATCAGCACGACATCGGAATGCGCCTTGGCCACTCCGGCAGCCACCGTCCCGACTCCACCTTCCGCAACGAGCTTGACCGAGATCCGCGCACGCGGATTCGAGTTCTTCAAATCGAAGATCAGCTGCGCCAGATCCTCGATCGAATAGATGTCGTGATGCGGCGGCGGCGAGATGAGCCCCACGCCCGGCGTCGAATACCGGACCTTCGCGATCCAGGGATAGACCTTGTGTCCCGGAAGCTGACCACCCTCACCCGGCTTGGCGCCCTGCGCCATCTTGATCTGCAACTCGTCGGAGTTGACGAGATATTCACTCGTCACGCCGAATCGCCCCGAGGCAACCTGTTTGATCGCGCTGCGCTTCGAATCGCCGTTGGCCATCGGCAGGAACCGCTCCGGGTCCTCACCGCCCTCGCCGGTGTTCGATCGCCCGCCCAGGCGATTCATCGCGATGGCGAGTGTCTCGTGCGCTTCCTTGCTGATCGAGCCGTAGGACATCGCGCCGGTCGCAAACCGCCTGACGATCCGCTCGACCGGCTCGACCTCGTCGATCGGAACCGGGCGGCCGGCCGGCTTCAGCCGGAACAACCCGCGCAGCGTCGCGCGCTTTTCGTGCTGTGCGTTCACGGCGCGGGTGTATTCCTTGAAGATCTTGTATTGGCCGCTGCGCGTCGCGTGCTGCAGCTTGAACACCGTCTCCGGGTTGAAGAGGTGGTACTCGCCGTCGCGACGCCACTGATACTCACCACCCGCGTCGAGCTCGGACACACCGGCCGGCCGGCGACCGTATGCGCGCTCGTGGCGGAGCCGCACTTCCTCGGCAATGACATCGATGCCGACGCCGCTGACGCGCGAAGTCGTGTGCGTGAAGTACCGGTCGATGTATTCCTGGCTCAGCCCGATGGCCTCGAAGATCTGCGCGCCGCAGTAGCTCGCCAGCGTCGAGATCCCCATCTTGGACATCACCTTGAGGATGCCCTTGTTGAGCGACTTGATGTACTTCGCCACCGCCGCGTCGCGGGTCGTCCCGGTCAGCATGCCCTGGCGGATCATGTCGTCGATCGTCTCGAACGCCAGGTACGGGTTCACGACGCCGGCGCCGTACCCCATGAGCAGTGAGACGTGATGCACTTCGCGCGCGTCACCGCATTCGACGACGAGCGCGCAGCGCGTGCGCGTGCCTTCGCGCACCAGATGATGGTGCACGCCGGCCGTGGCCATCAGGCTGGGGATTGGCGCCTTGCGAGACCCGTGTCCGCGATCCGAGAGAATCAGGATGTTGTAGCCCTCGGCAACGGCTTCACTCGCCTGCTTGCACAGCTCGTCCATCGCCTGCTCGAGCCCGGCTCCGCCCTTCTCGGGATCGAACACCATCGCGAGCGTCGTCGAGCGGAATGGCGAGTCGGGCGCGAGATGACGCAGCTTCGCGACGTGCTCGTTGTGGATGATCGGGTACTTGATCGTGATCTGCTCACACGACCGCGGCTCCGGGTTCAGCAGGTTCCGCTCTGGGCCGATCGTCGAGGCCATCGACGTCACCAGTTCCTCGCGGATGGCATCGAGCGGCGGATTCGTCACCTGCGCGAAGAGCTGCTTGAAGTAGTCGAAGAGCACACGCGGGCGCTCGGACAGAACGGCCAACGACGTATCGGTACCCATCGATCCCACCGGCTCCTCACCCGCCGTGGCCATCGGGCCGATCAGAACGCGCAGATCCTCCTGGGTGTAGCCGAACGCGAGCTGGCGCTTCAGCACCGTCTCGTGGTCGGGTTCCACGGCACGGGCGGCAGGCAGATCGTCGATGTCGATCAGGTGCTCGTCCAGCCACTCTCGATATGGGTGCTGCGCCGCCAGCTCCTGCTTGATCTCGTTGTCATCGACAATGCGCTGCTTGGCCGTGTCGACCAGGAAGATGCGTCCCGGCTGTAGACGCCCCTTGACGAGGACGCTCTCCGGCGGCACATCGAGCACGCCCACTTCCGACGCCATGATGACCAGATCGTCCTTGGTCACGTAGTAGCGCGACGGCCGCAGCCCGTTGCGATCGAGCACCGCGCCGATCATCGTGCCGTCGGTGAAAGCAATCGATGCCGGACCATCCCACGGCTCCATCAGCGAGGAGTGGTACTCGTAGAACGCCTTCCGGTCGGGCGCCATCTCCTCGTTCCCGCTCCAGGGCTCGGGGATCATCATGAGGATGGCGTGCGGCAACGAGCGGCCCGCGCGCACGAGAAGCTCGAGGACGTTGTCGAAGGTGGCGGTATCGCTGCCGCCCTCGCGGATGATCGGAAGCAGCTTCCTGAGATCGTCGCCGAACAGATTGCTGTCGAGCAGCCCTTGACGGGCTCTCATCCAGTTGATGTTGCCGCGCAGCGTGTTGATCTCGCCGTTGTGCGCGATCAACCGGTACGGGTGCGCGAGCGGCCACGAGGGGAACGTGTTGGTGCTGAAGCGCTGGTGCACCAGCGCGAGCGCCGACGTCAGCTCCGGGTTCCCCAGGTCAGGGAACATCGGCGCAAGCTGACGCGCCGTCAGCATCCCCTTGTACGTCAGCGTATTGGCCGACAGGCTGACGATGTAGAAGAACCGGCGTGAGAGCGGGTTGACCTTCAGCGAGTCGACCGCGTGCTCGACCCGCTTGCGGATCACATACAACTTGCGCTCGAAGACATCGCGATCGCGCGCCGCGTCAGCGCTGCCGGCGATGAAGACCTGCTGAAAGACCGGCTGCGTTGCACGAGCGCTCGGGCCAACCAGGCGGTTGTCGGTCGGCACGTCACGCCATCCGAGCAGGCGCTGTCCTTCCTCGTCGACGATCCGGGCGATCAGATCCTTGATGCGATTGCGGTCGGACTCATCGAGCGGCAGGAAGACGAGTCCCGCGCCATACTCCCCAGCCGCAGGCAGTTCCGCCGGCGCGCAGGTCCGCAGGAACGCGTCGGGCATCTGAATGAGGATGCCGGCGCCGTCGCCGGTATTCTCCTCACACCCGCAGGCGCCGCGGTGTTCCAGGTTGACCAGGACCTGTAGCGCCTTCTGGACGATGTCATGGGAGCGCCGCCCCTTGATGTGCACCACGAAGCCGACGCCGCACGCGTCGTGTTCGGCCTCCGGGTTGTACAGACCCTGTGCAGAAGGTGGAAAGCGCATTCCCGAATTTGACATGGTCGGCACATTGTGTCGGTGATCACTGCATAACGGAAATACAATGATCTGAGATTATCAATCTAATCTCGCCATACAAGACTATTTTTATCGGATATGCCAGTCGACGGCTTTTCTGGCCCGCCCACGGCTCATAAACGCCAATCCGCTGAAAAATGGCCTAATTCTGTCAGTCTCCCCGTATGATGACCCGACATTCTGGCCGGGAAGCCAGTACCCACCAGAGCTGAGCACCTAGAGCCGAGCCCAGGGAACCAGAACCGTCGCCCTAGAGCTGAGAGCCTAGAGCCTGAAAATTTTAGGAGCTGTTACATGCATGCGCCGATGAAGTACGTCGAGAAGGGTCTGTCGATTGCCGCCAACGGAATGTGGCAGGTGTTTTCGACAGCCAACAAGATCAAGCAGAACCCTTCGTTCATCCCGCGCTGGTCGGACAAGCCCCTGCTCAAGTCGTATCAGAAGACCAAGCCTCCACTGGGTTGGCCTCGTCAGACCGACTCGCTGTGCCCCACCTGCACGCGCGAGGCGCGGCAGGACATCCTCGATGGGAAGAAGGACGTCAGCGTCCTCCTGAATGAGAAGGTCGGCGAGATCAAGGCCACGATCCTCGAACGCGACGGCAAGATCCTGATGGTGAAGGATTGTCCCATTCACGGCCACTTCGAGGACGTGATGGCCATCGACACCGCGTTCTTCAAGCACCTCGAAGAAGTGTTCCCCGGTCGCGATATCCGCGCCCACAACGACGAGAAGCTGCACAACCATGGCTCCTCGACCGTCCTGCATGGCCGCGGGTCGGTGCTGACCGTCGACCTGACCAACCGCTGCAACATGATGTGCGACCCCTGCTTCATGGACGCCAACCAGGTTGGCTTCGTCCACGAGCTCGGATGGGAGGACATCAAGCAGGTCCTCGACAACGCGATCACGATCAAGCCGCGCCGCCAGATGTCGGTGCAGTTCTCGGGCGGCGAGCCGACGATGTCGCCGTACTTCCTGGATGCGATCCGCTACTCGCGCAAGGTCGGCTACAACAGCGTGCAGGCGGCGACCAACGGCATCGAGTTCGCCAAGAGTCCGGACTTCGCGAAGGCGGCGGCGGAAGCGGGCCTGCGCTACGCGTATCTGCAGTTCGACGGCATCGGCAACGCCGCCAACTCGCATCGCCGCGTCGGAAACCTCTTTGACGTCAAGCTGCGCGCGATTGAGAACCTGCACAACGCCGGCGTCGACATCGTCCCGGTCATCACCATCGTCAACGGCGTGAACAACGAGCAGGTTGGCCGCGTCATCGAGTTCGCGCTCGACAACCCGAAGCGAATCAACTTCCTCTCCTTCCAGCCGGTGTCGTTCACCGGACGCGACGAAGAGATCACCCCGGAACGCCGCGCCGCACAGCGCTACACGCTGTCGCACCTGGCGCACGACGTGAAGAACCAGACCGGCATCGGCGAGCCGACCCGCGACTGGTTCCCGATCTCGTTCATGTCGACCTTCACCGACTGGGCCGACGTCGTGCACGGACCGGATCGCGAATGGGGTCAGCTCACCTGCGGATGCCACCCGAACTGCGGCATCGGCATGGCGCTGATGATCGACAAGGAGACCAAGGAAGCCGTCCCCGTCACCGCGTTCCTCAAGGCCGATCAGCTCGCCAAGGACGTCGCGCAGGTCAACGACGCCGCCCGCGGCAAGTTCCTGTCGGTCGCCGGCATGGCGCTCGCGCTGATGCGCAACTACGACCCGTTCAAGGCGCCGACGCACTTCCGCATCGCCGACCTGATGAAGAAGTTCGACAAGACCTTCGGCGCGACCGGCAAGAGCTACGGCAGCGTCACCGGCGACCGCACGATGAGCGACATCCAGAAACGTCGCGCCGACCGGTGGAACTTCCTGTTCATCGCCGGCATGTGGTTCCAGGATCTCTTCAACTACGACTTCCGCCGCACGGAGATGTGCATCATCCCGTACGGCACGCAGCAGGGTGAGATCTCGTTCTGCGCCTACAACACCGGCATCGGCTGGCGGAACATTCTCGAGAAGATGCACATGACGGCCACCCTCACCAAGTGGTACGAGGAGAACGGCCGCCACGAAATCTTCGCCGGCAACAAGAACGTGCCGATGGCGAGCAAGGAGCACACGCTGCAGCTCAATGCGGAAGCCGTGGCTGCGGGCCGGCAGACCGATCTCGACGAGCTCGGCGTCGCCAAGAACGCGCGCGAAGAAAAGCTCAACGCGCGCAAGAAGTCGCAGATGTCGCCCGAGGAAATCCGTCAGCACATGGAGATGGAACGTCTGTATCGTCAGCAGGTGCTCAAGGAGCAGCCGACGATTCAGATCCAGGGGCTGAACGTGGGTGGCAAGAAGAAGCAGGACGTCCAGGAAGTCACCCACAAGGACGTGAAGTAAGCGCGGAACGTAGAACGTAGTGTCCGGCTTGAGCCGGACCTGATGGGCCGGCGGTGGTTGCATCGCCGGCCTTCTTCTTTTCGAAGGCCACCGCAAGAAACATCAAGACGCGTCGCGCCCCGCGTGGCTACACTCCGACGCATGACTCGACACATCGTCCTGGCTTGTGCCCTGCTCCTTCCCACAATCGCATCGGCGCAGGAGGCGGCGGCACGCGGCGCGCCGGTCGTCTTCTTCAGCATCTTTGGCCCCGCAGGCGAAACGCTGCAGCAGTTCTACGCCGGCCTCTTCGAGTGGAAGATCGCCCCGGGCGGCGACGTGATGACGACCGTCAGCTCGCCGCTGCCGGCGACGATCGGCAAAGGCATGGCCGAGACGATCGTCTACGTCGGCGTCGACGACATCACAGCGACGTTGGCGAAAGTGAAGGAGCGAGGCGGCACGATTCGGTTTCCGCGACTCGAGGTACCGGGACGCGTGGTGCTGGCCGTGTTCAACGATCCCGCCGGCAACAGCGTCGGCCTGGTCGAGATGGAAAGTGGAAAAGCGAAAGTTCCGAAGTAGCCACGTTCGCGCCTAATTCTGCTTCTCGAGCACGAATCGCTCCTCACGCACCTTCCCGTTCTGCTGCAGCGCGAGGAAGATCTCGAGCTTTCCATCAGCCAGCAGGCGGAACGTCAGGCCGCTGAAGAAGGCCTCCTTGTCACCGAGCTTGACCAGCGGGAACGACACGAACCGGTCTTTCTCTTCCCACGCGGTGAGATCAGGGTTGAAGTGCTTCAGTTTCAGCGTGAGCGAACCCTGGTCCTCCGCCAGGTGCATGAATTCGTAGAAGGACGGCTTGCCGTCGGTGACGAGCCTGTACATCCCCATCATCACCCCGCCCACCGGGTCGGCCCAGATCTCCTCAGACACGCCCCCGAGCCCGGTCCCTTTCCAGTGTCCGATGAGCCACGTCATGTCCGCCAGCGTGGCGGCGGCGCCCCTGGCGCCGGGAGCGAGGCGCAGTGTGTGTGTCGTCTCATGATCCTGGCTCGCCTGCACGGACACCACCGGCACAGACGCACCCAACAGAACTGCAACAACAAGAGCCTGTCTCATCACCGCTCGCCTCCTCGCGGCCATCGGGCCGTTTCATGGTAGTCGAACGATCCCTGGCCAAATCGACACCCGGGCCCAAGCCCAAAGCCGCGAGCCTCAGAGCCATTGATAAGATCCTCTTCGTGACTCTGAAAGAACGAACAATCCTCGTCACCGGCGGCGCGTCAGGCCTGGGCGCCGCCACCGTCGACATGGTCGTTGCCCAGGGTGGGCGCGCAGTCATACTCGATCTCAAGGACGAGGCGGGACGCGCCAAGGCCGCACAACACGGCTCGAGCGCACGCTTCGCCAGGGCGGACGTCACCAATGAAGACGACGTCGTCGCTGCGATCGGCCTCGCACTCCAGGAGTTCGGCCGGGTCGATGGTCTGGTCAACGTCGCCGGCATCCCTGCAGCGGAGCGAGTCCTCGGCCGGGAAGGGGTTCAGCCGCTCGAGCACTTCACGCGCGTCATCCAGATCAATCTCGTTGGCACGTTCAACGTCATCCGGTTGGCTGCGGCAGCCATGGCAGACAACACCGCCAGCGAAGGCGGCGAACGAGGCGTCATCGTGAACACGGCATCGGTCGCCGCCTTCGACGGCCAGATCGGACAGGCGGCATACGCGGCCTCGAAGGGTGGCATCGTCTCCCTGACACTGCCGATCGCGCGCGAGCTCGCGCGGATTGGGATCCGCGTCATGACGATTGCTCCCGGCATCTTCGACACGCCGCTGCTCGCGGCGCTGCCAGAGGCTGCACGACAGTCACTCGCACAGCAGATCCCCTTTCCTCCCCGTCTCGGGCGGGCCGACGAGTACGCGTCGCTCGTGCGGCACATCTTCGAGAACGAGATGCTGAACGGTGAAGTCATCCGGCTGGATGGCGCGATTCGCATGGCGCCGAAGTGAGGGCCATGGGCTCCAGGCTTTCGGCCCTCGGCTCTGGGCCGAGCAACCTCCGCGTGCGAAAGTCCAGAGCCTAAAGCGCAAAGCCATGCCATGATTGATCCCTCGATGCTCATCCTTCTCACCGGCGCCGCCGCCGGCTTGTTTCACGTGCTGTCCGGACCGGATCACCTCGCGGCCGTTGCGCCGCTTGCCGTTGACGGCCGTCGGCGCGCCTGGGTCGCAGGATGGACGTGGGGACTTGGGCACGCGTCGGGTGTTGTCGTCGTCGCACTCCTCGGGGTGTTGTTGCGCGAGATGCTGCCGCCCATCGAGGCGCTGTCGGCATGGAGCGAGCGGCTGGTGGGTGCGGCGCTCATCGGCATCGGACTGTGGGCCCTGAGCCGCTGCCTGCGCGTCGGCCAGGCACGACATCAGCACGGTCAACTGTCCCATGACCACATTCACGTGCAGGCCGGACCAGCGTGGATCCGACGACTGGGACATGCGCACGCCTCGTTCTGCATGGGCGTCCTGCACGGCGTGGCGGGGAGCTCGCATTTCTTTGGCGTGCTGCCGGCCCTGGCGCTGCCGACGACGGGCGCCGCCGTTCTCTACATCGGCGCATTTGGCGTGGGAACCGTGGCAGCGATGACGCTCTTCGCCGCCGCCGTCGGATCGATCACCGTGCGCGGCGTACACGGACCGCGGGCGTATCAGGCCATGATGACCTCGGCCGCGCTGCTGGCGATGATCGTGGGTAGTGTGTGGCTTACGGCGCCACTGAAATGACAGGCGCAGCCATCGCGCCCTCGAACATCGTGATCGCCTTCTGAGCCTGCGCGACACGATCTCCCGGGAATCCCGGCGCCAATCCATTCCTCGCCATACGCAAGGCCGATATCAGCAGCTGGTGCTGTCCCACTTCCGCCGCCGGCACACTCATCGGCACGAGTGACGCCTCGATCGTAGCCAACGTCTGATCGAGGGCCGCGTGGACATCGGATGATCCGGACTGGACGGCCGAGAGCAGGAACGGACGGATTTCGGTGATGCGCTGGTGGATCGGCTTGATCGCCTCGAAGTAGCGCCCTTCTTGTCCTCGTGCGACGGGAGCGGGAGCGCGATCGGTGCTGGCGCTCAGCGGTTCACGGTACTCGCTTGCGGACTGTTCGCCTTCCTGAACGACCGTTGGTTTCGGGCGCCTCGGTGCGCGCGCGTCTTCACCATCGAGCGGCCACGTCAAGTCGACATAGACGCGACGGCCCTCCGTGCGAACGTTGGCCTTCGCGAACTCCGGCAACGCCACGCGTGCGCGCAGGTAGTTCAGCCCTCCCTGTGCAGCGAGCGTTTCAATCGACACGGTGTGAAGAAGGTGAACGCCATCGGGTGCGCTCCACTGCTGCGGGTTCGCGGCCGTGGCCATCGGTCCCGCATCGATCAGAAGCGTCGCCGCGTCCGGCCGCGAGGAATTGACCTGACGCGGTTCCGTCTGCAGCTCGAGCACGAGAGAGACACGGTCGGGCGCACCAAGGAGCAGGAGCCCAGGGTCGGTTGCTGATGCTTCCTCCGGGCGCTCGCTGCGCGGGACGCCACGCAGAGATTCATCGACGAACAGCCTGGCGCCGCGGTATCCCAGCGCACTGAGGCGGCGCTGCGCCAGCTCCGCTTCATCGAGCGACGCGAAGGGACCGACCATCGCCTGATACATCTGATATTTGCCTGGCGAGCGGCGCGTGAATGCGGGCAGCCCGAGACTGCGCACGCGCGTGGCGGCGCCGTTGGCGCCATCCGAGCTGTCGACCGACGCGACCGTGACGCTGAAACTGGCGCCGGTGTCGATCGTCGGAACTGCCGAAGTCCTGGACCAGGCGAACATCGAGGCCATCGCCGGCTGCGGTACGAACACCCAGGCCAGCCCACCGGCGACCAGCAGAAGAAGCACAACCACCGCGGCCGTCGTGCGCCGCTTCAACCGCTCGTAGCGGTTGTACACGTCGTTCGAGCCGAACCGCGAGTTGACCTGCCGCATACCCGGGCGCCGGATCAACTGGTTGAGCTGCTCTTCGTTCACCATTACGACGGCGTACTGCTGCGAAGAGACCTCAGGCTTCTGGACGCGCGGCGTCAGCACAGTCGACCTCGCAAGTCGGCCGCCGACAGCGCTACTCGCTGACCCTCACCATCCAGGAGGTACAGCCGATCGCCGACATCCACCGGACGGTCCTTCAGGCTGCCCGCGGGCAATTCGACGACCGCCTGCGCGAACGGCTGGACGGCGATTCGCCATGGGCCCAATCCCTGCACGACCTTCACCGCGCGCCCATCGTCATCGACGAACACCGCGTCGATGTCGAAGCGCATGAACATCGTGTGGATGGAAAAGCACGGCGCAATGATCAGCGCGCTCGAGGACTCGAAGACGTCGCGTCCGAGTAGTCCCTTGCGGCGATCCCGCCGGGTGACTGCCAGCTCGATGCGATCGGCGAGCGCTAAATCCGTGCGCCCGTTGACCAGCGCCATGCCCGGGGTCGTCATTAGCGCACCTCGGCCGGCACCCCGCGCTTGCGTCGCGAACGCGCCGGTGCGGGCCCCGGATGGGAGACCTTGTCGTCCAGGAAATACGCTTCACACGCGGCGTCGAGCATCTCGCGGCTCAGGACCGGTTCAATGCCGCGATAACGACAGAGTGCCGTGACTTGATCGAGCAGATCGCGCGGGTGGCAGGCCCGGAACGGACGGCCCGTCGGCAGGTAGTGCCGGCGTTGCAGGTACGCGGCCATCACCGGGTGGAATCGGAGATCGCGGCGTCGGCAGTTCATCTCGAGGATGCGGGTGAAGTCTTCGATGTTGGGATCCTGAATCGCAATCTTGTAGGGAATCCGGCGCAGGAACGCTTCATCAGCCAGTGATGCTGGATCGAGGTTCGTGGCAAAGACCGTGAGCACGTCGAATGGCACCTGGAATTTCTTCCCGGTGTGCAGCGTCAAATAGTCGACCCGGCTTTCGAGCGGAACGATCCACCGGTTCAGTAGATCCTCGGGTCTCATGCGCTGCCGGCCGAAGTCGTCCACCAGGAAGATCCCGCCGTTGGCCTTGAGCTGCAGCGGCGCGTCGTAGAACTTCGCCAGCGGATTAAAGGTCAGGTCGAGCATGTCGAGCGTCAACTCGCCGCCGACAATGACGACGGGACGCCGGATACGAACCCAGCGACGATCTCGTGGCGCGGCCGCGATGATGCTAGATGAATCCGCCACATCGGCGTCGAGCGCCTCGTGGCTGATCGGGTCGTACATCGTGATGATGTGACCCTCGATCTCGATCGCGTACGGCATGTACATGTCGCCGCCAAGGGTTCGTGAGAGCCCTTCGGCGAGCACCGTCTTGCCATTGCCCGGAGGTCCGTACAAGAAGATGGCCTTGTTCGCGTTCGCGGCCGGTCCGAGCTGGTCGAGCACGGCTTCAGGAACGATGAGATGCGCGAAGCCCCTTCGGAGGCGCTCGCGATCGATGTATCCGCGTGACGCGGCCAGGGCGCGCATCTGCGCGACGTAGGTGGCAAGCGGCACGGGCGCCGCACCCGTGTACTGGTTGATCGCGAAGTACTGCTGCGCGCGATCGCGCCCGAGGTCGGTTGGTATGTACCGGTAGCTGGCGGTCGACGTCCCGCCGCGCACTTCGATCAGGCGCTCGATGCGGATGCGTTCGATGATCGGTTCGATGATCGTGAACGGAAGACGAAGACGGTCCGCCAGCATCAAACCGGTCAGTTCGCCACCGTACAGCGTCTTGACGATCAGCTGCTCGACCATGTCGGTCGTCAACCCCGTCTGCTCCAGCGTCATCGGCACCTGCGGTGCCGTCGTTCGGATCTCGTCGAGAGTGGCGGTGGTTGTTGCCGTTGTCATTTCTGCGCCATCGGGAAGAGGACCTGCACGAACCGGATCGCCGCGGGTCCGATCGTTACGACCCAGATCGCCGGGAAGATGCAGAACACGAGCGGGAAGACCATCTTCACGCCGGTCTTGGCGGCAGCTTCCTCGGCACGCTGCCGGCGCTTGGTGCGAAGTGTGTCGGAATGCACGCGCAGCGACTGCGCGACGCTGGTGCCAAACTTGTCCGTCTGAATCAGCATCGCGGCCAGCGACGACAGGTCGTCGACGCCGGTGCGGTCGGCCAGATTACGCAGCGCCTCGGAGCGCGCCTTGCCCGCCCGCATCTCCAGGTTGACCAGGCGCAGCTCCTCGGAGAGGTCCTTATGGGTGGTGGCCAGTTCTTCGCCCACGCGCTGGAGCGCCTGGTCGAGGCCAAGGCCGGCTTCCACGCTGACGACCAGCAAGTCGAGCACGTCGGCCAGCGACAGACGAATGCGATGCTGCCGCTTCTTCGCCAGCCGGCCGAGCACCATGCTCGGGAGCAGGTAGCCGAGCGCTGCCACACCGAGCGCCAGGAACAGGTTCGGTCTGCCGACGAGTGGTGACGACGCGATGAAAAAGGTCAGCAGCGCGAAGGCGAGGCGGATGCCGATGAAGATCGTTCGCGCCTCTTTGTTTCGATAGCCAGCCGCCACCAGTCGCTTCTGCAGCTTGCCCAGCTCCGAGGGCGACTGCGGCGCGTACTTGGCCAGCTGCTTGAGCGTCTTGACGGCGGTCTCGGCGTAGACCGGCGTGTCGACCGGCATGCCGCGGATTTCACCAAGGCGACGCTGAATCACCATGCTGCCGCTGGGTGACAGAAACATCGCCGCGCCCGCGACCAGCAGCGAGACGAACAGGAATCCGAGCAGCGGAAGCAGCAGCGTCACAGCCTATACCTCGATCTTGATGACCTTGCGGATCCAGAAGTAGCCGATCGTCTGCATGACGATGGCGCCCATGATCATCATCTGGCCCATTCGTTCCTTGAACAGCAAGTCCATATGCTCGGGGTTGATCCACGCCAGCGCGACCCCCAACGCCGCCGGCAGCGCGAGCAGGACATAGCCGGTGAAGCGCCCGTGCGCGGTATGCACGCGCACCTGCCGCAGAATCTTGAAGCGCTCGCGCACGACGTGGGCGAGGTTGTCGAGAATCTCGGCGAGGTTGCCGCCGGTCTCGCGCTGAATCAACACCGCCGTCACGAAGAACTTGACGTCGAGGATCGGCACGCGCTCGGCGAGCTCGTTGAGCGTGTCCTTCAGGGGAAGGCCGAAGTTCTGCTGGTCGAAACTCTTCCTGAACTCGACACCGACGGGCGCGGGCAACTCGTCGGCGCACATCCCCATGGCGGTCTGGAAGGCATGCCCGGCGCGAATCGCTCTCGAGAGGAGATCGAGCGCCTCCGGGAACTGCTCCTCGAAGCGCTTCATGCGCGACGAGCGGCGATGCCGCAGCCATCCCCACGGAATCATCGCCCCTGCCACTGAGGCGAGCGGCCACGCGAAGGGCTGCTTGAAGACGGCCAGGGCCACCACTGCGAACACGAGCGCGAGCATCATGCTCGCCAGGATGATCGTACTCGGCGCCACGACCACACCGGACTGCTCGATGAGTCGCGCCAGCGACGATTCGCTTCCACTGAAGACCTTGTCGAGCGCCGGCAGCGGGCCGGCCTTGCGCTCGCGGACGAAGGATGCCTGCGGCTCGTCCTCGTCACCACGCTGGGACAACTCGCTGAGCCGCCGCTCCATCCGGCGGTTGGCCATCGTCTCCGGCAGCCGCAGCGCGAGCACGCCGGCGCCGGCCACGAGCGCGGTGACGACAACGAAGACGAGGAGAGCCGCTAACACTACCGCACCTCCACGATGCCTTCGAACATCTCCACCGGCAGCACGATGCCCGCCGCGCGGAGCTTCTCGGAGCACTTGGGCCTGACGCCGGTCGCCCGGAACCGCCCGACCACCTTGCCTTCCTTGCTGATGCCGGCCTTCTCGAACACGAAGATCTCCTGCATCGTGATCACGTCCCCTTCCATGCCCGTGATCTCGGAAATGCTGGTGACCTTGCGTGTGCCATCGGCCAGACGGGTCTGCTGCACGACGAGATGGATGGCCGACGCGATCTGCTGGCGCATCGCCTTGTCGGG
The DNA here is from genome assembly GCA_032156805.1 of Acidobacteriota bacterium. GTDB lineage: Bacteria > Acidobacteriota > Vicinamibacteria > Vicinamibacterales > UBA2999 > Gp6-AA40. Next base: position 13,576 of record JALDXQ010000001.1, on the reverse strand, counting down.
CAGGTTCGTCGAACCCATCGCGATCATCGTTTCGATACGGGTCAGCGCATCGCGCGGGGTGTTGGCGTGCACCGTTGTCAGCGATCCGTCGTGGCCGGTGTTCATCGCCTGGAGCATGTCCAGTGCTTCTTCGCTGCGGACCTCACCAACCACGATGCGATCGGGACGCATACGGAGGGCGTTGACCACGAGTTGACGCTGCCGGATGGCACCCTTGCCTTCGACGTTCGGCGGGCGCGTCTCGAGCCGCGCGACGTGTTCCTGGTGGAGCTGAAGCTCTGCCGCGTCCTCGATCGTCACGATGCGCTCGCGCGACGAGATGAATGACGACAGCACGTTGAGCAGCGTCGTCTTGCCGGCGCCGGTGCCGCCGCTGATGATGCAGTTGAGGTGCGCACGCACACAGTGCGAGAGGAAGTCGAGCATCGGCTTCGTCAGCGCACCGAGCGACACGAGGTCGTCGGCCTTGAGACGGTCGGCCGGGAAACGGCGAATCGAGAGCAGCGGACCGTCGACGGCGAGCGGCGGGATGATCGCGTTGACGCGCGAACCGTCGGCAAGCCGGGCATCGACCATCGGCGAGCTGTCGTCGACCCGGCGGCCGATCCGGCTCACGATGCGATCGATGACGCGCAGGAGATGGGCATCGTCCTGGAACGTCGCGGTGACGCGCTCGAGGATACCGCGGCGCTCGACGAAGACGTTCTTATGGGTGTTGACCAGGATGTCGCTGATTGACGGGTCCCTCAGGAGCGGTTCGAGAGGGCCGAGACCGAACACGTCGTCCAGTACTTCGGCAAAGAGCGTCTCGCGCTCGGCAAGACTGAGCGGCGCCGACTCTTCGGAGAGCAACTGCACCAGCAGTGAACGGATCTCGACCTCGGCCTTGGCACGTTCGACGTGCGCGAGCGCTTCGAGGTTCAGCCGGCCAAGCAGCTTGCGGTGAACGGACGCGCGCAGCTCGAGATACTGCTGGCGAACGGTCGTCTGGGCCGGCTGCGGGACCGCGGTCGGTCGCGTCGGGGACGAGGGTGGCGTCGCGGGGGCGGCAGCGTTACGCATGGTCAATTACCACATCGAAGCCAGGCGCTGGAGGCCGAGCGAGGAACGCTTGGCGGGCGCGGCGGTGTCTGACGCTGATGGATCCACGATGAGCCGCGCGAACTGATCGAACTGCGACGCGAGTTCGCTGTTACCGGCCAGCGCAATCGGCACACCTGAATTGAGCGCCGTGGAAACGGTCTTGTAGTCGCTCAGGAACGTCTGGAAGATTGGCAGGCCGATCGCCTTTTCGATCTGAGCCGGTGGAATCGGAAATGGCTCCGCCGCTCTATTGAGCAACAGGCGCACGCGTTCCCCGGACGTTCCCAGCTGCCCGATCCGATCCAATAGGCGCTGCGCATTGCGCACCGACGGAACGTCGGGCGACGCGATCAGGCAGATCTGATCGGCGGTATACAAGCCGGCAACCGCCGACGGGCTGAGCTGCGAGCCTGCGTCGACGATGATGTATTCGTACTGGCGGCCGAGCAGGCGGAACAACTCTTCGAGCCCGGCGCTGTCGTTGGGACCAGGCCGATCGAACAGATCCGAGCCGGCCAGGATCTCGAGACCCGACTTGTGCTTGACCACGAGCTCACGCATGAACTCGTTGTCGAGCCGATGCAGGTTGTCGAGCGCGTCGATCACCGTGTAGCGGCTGCGCACGCCGAGGAACAACGTCACCTCACCGAGACCCTGCTTCAGGTCGACGATGAGTGTCGGCCGCTTCCTGAGACGCGCCACGTCGACGCCGAAGTTCACGGCGAGCGTGGTCGTTCCCGCGCCACCCTTGGCGCCGAAGAAGACGATCGTGTTCGAGTCGGGCCGCCCCGACGGCGCTGCGGCCCGGCGGGTCGCGGCACGCTGCAGCGCCTCGTCGAGTGCACTGCGTGAGGGCGGCCACGCGAAGAACTCGTTGGCGCCCGCGCGCATGGAGTGCAGGATCAGATCCGGGTTGGCCTCGGCCGCCATGAAGAAGATGACGGCAACGGGATGTTCGGCACGCAGCCGCTCGACCGCCTGGAGCGAGTCGTCGAGCTCGAAGCGGCCGTCTACGAAAACAAGGTCTGGCGGAGCGCCGGCTCGCGCCGTGCGCTCGTCGCCGAGCGAGACCTGTACCGCCGTTGTCCGCAACAGGGCTGCAACGTCGGTGCGAAATGAGTCGTCGAGGGTATGGAGGGAGGCAGTGAGTCGAGCCATTTCTTCACCAGTTGAGTTCGTCTACTCAGCGCTGCGAGCGGCGGGCCAACTCGCTCTGATACTCGGCCTCCGCCGTTCGCAGCTTTTCGGCTGCGGCGTCGACGGCCTGCTGCTCTTGCTTCGCACGTTCGGCTTCGCGATAGGCCTCGAGTGCCGCCTCACGCTGCGCCTCTTCGGCGCTCGCCGTGGTGCTGGACGACCGGTTCTTCGACGCATCGGACTGACGCCGCGCGCTCTCGGCGTCCAGCTTCGCCTGCTTCTTGGCCGCTTCGGCATCCGCCTTCGCCTGCTTCTTGGCAGCCTCGGCATCGCGCTTCGCCTGCTCACGCGCAAGCTTGTCGGCTTCAGCCTGGGCCTTGGCCGCGCGCTTCTCTTCTTCCTTCCTGGCCTTCTCGGCAACCTTCGCGTCGAGTTCAGCCTGCTTACGTGCGGCCTTCATCAGCTCACGCTGTTCCTTGGTCAGCTCCACGACGTCGGCTGAGGCCTGCTTTGTCGCTTCACTCGATGCGGCTGCAGATTGCGGCGCTGCAGCCATTGCGACGGGTTGCGGCACAGGTTGCGGTGCAGCTGCCTGCGGTGCGACGGCCTGAGGTGCGGCCACTTGCGGCGCGACGACAGCCGTCGACGGTGCAACGTCAGAAGCAACGGCTGCCGCAACGACGGGCTGCTGGTTCTGCTGCTGGTCCATCGCCGCAAGCGCACGATCCTGCGCCTTCTCGATTTCCGTGCGGTTGTCAGCGACCGGCGTACCGGCCGGGGACGCCGCCTGTGCGCGCGGGCCGGTGAATGCCGGTGCCGGCGCGGGACGCGTGTTCTTCAAGTCGGACAACGGCGGCAGGAACGTGTCCGGGTACTGCGGAAGCGACGGCGTCACACCAGGCGAATTCGACGGGAGAATCTCCGGCGTGATCATCACGACGAGCTCGGTCTGATCGCGCTGCGATGCCTTGCTGCGGAAGAGATACCCAAGCACCGGAATGTCGCCGAGGCCCGGAACCTTCTGCATCGTCTGCTGCATCTGGTTGTTCATCAGCCCAGCGATCGCGAACGTCTGACCGTTCACCAGCTCCACCGACGTTTCGGCCCGCCGGGTCTGAAGGGATGGAATGCGGAAGCCGCTCAGGAGCACGGCGTTGCCGTAGTCGAGCGTGCTGACTTCCGGTCGAACCTTCAGGTGCACACGGTCACCGTTGACGGTGGGCGTGAAGTTGAGACGGATGCCGAACTCCTTGAACTGGACCGACACGCCGATGTTGGCACCCGAGCCCTGCGCAACCGGAACCGGGAACTCGCCGCCAGCGAGGAAGCTGGCTTCCTTGCCGCTCTCGGCCACGAGGTTCGGCTCGGCCAGGCTCTGAAAGAGACCGCGGTTCTGCAACGCCTTGATCAGGACGCCAAGGTCGTACTTCTGATTCAGCAGGAACACGTTGAGGAAGTCGCTGAAGGCCAGCTTGCCTTCGGCACTGGTCACGTCACCGCCAAAGCTCGAGTCCGCCTTGGTCCACGCCAGGTCGGTATAACCCGGAGCCGGGAACTGCTGCGTCGTCACGCGACCGATGTTGTTGTTGATGCCGGTCGGGCTGGTGAAGATCGACATGCCGAACTCGGACATCGCGGAGCGGCTGACTTCGGCGAACCGGACGCGCAGCAGCACCTGATTGCTGCGCGGACCCGCCTGCACCTGGAGCAGGGAGGTGACGTCTGCCGGTTTGTCGACGTAGCCGGCAGCCACCGCCGCCACTTTCTCTGCCACGTCCTTGCTCGACACCGAGCCCGACAGCACGACGGCCTTGCCGTTGCTGTGCGCGCGAACCTGTTCGCCAGGAAACAGATCCCTCATCTGGTCGTTGAGACGGGCGAGGTCGCGCAGCACGGCGATCTCGTAACGCTTGACGGCACCGGCGCGATCCCAGACGAACATCGAGATCGATCCAGGAGTCTTGCCGTGCACCAGCAACTGGCTCTGGCCAGTGACCAGCGCGTCGGCGATGTCGGCGCTCGTCAGCGACACGCGCGCAATCGGCGAGCCGATGTCGACGAGCGTCGAGCGGCCAACCATCAGTTCGACGGGTCGCGCATCGCCACCCTCGACACCTGGCGCCGTCCCGGACGACAGCGACGGGGGCGTCGCATTCGATCCGACCCGCAGCCCAGGCTGGGCCTGCGCCATGGCCGGATGGGCGCCAAACACCCCGATGATGAACATGTGGACGCCGCACGCGGCGATCCGAGCTGTCTGCCGTGTCATTCGCATCTCACTACTCCTGGGTCACAGCTTCCTGTGCCCGCTTGTCGCCACGGATGATCTCAACCGTCGGAAGCGGCGCAGGTCTGACTTCTACCGGTCGCGGCGCGCTGTTGTTGACCGCCACGCGGCGGACGGGCGCTGAGACTCCCGAGCCCATCAACCCGGCGGGACGAATGCCCGGGGTATTCGGCGCGGTCTGGTCCATCGGGTTGCGAAGCGCCAGCTGAATCTTGCCTTCGGTGCTCGCGAGCGTCAGGCGCTCGGACTCTTCGGGATTGACGAGGAGCGTGACGACGCTCACCTGAATCGGCTTATTGCCTTCGCCGTCGCGCTCGATCTTCGTGCCGGCAGCAAGCACGAGCACGTTCGTGAGAATCACCTTCGATGTCACGTCGGTCGCGTTCTGCGTGGGGTTGACGGTCGCCACCACGTCCACTCGCGTGCCCGGCAGCACGTAGCCGGCGACGCCGACAACGTCGTTGACGCGCACCGACAGCGCACGATGCCCCGGCGCAATGACCGGCGGCAGCCCGGCGCCAGCTTCCTTCGGCGCGAGCTTGCTCGGAAGAAATGGCTCATTCATGACGACCGGCATGATCAGGCCGCGACCCACGAGCTCCTCGGGGTTCGCAAACGAGCCCTCCGGCGCGGCGCCGGCTGGCCACTGAATCGTCTTGAGGTCGCCGGCCTTCAGCTCGGCGCCAAGCTGCAGATCTCCGGCAGCCACGACGACCTTGCTCGTCGGCACCTCGACGGTGCGAGCGGGCACGTTCTGCATGTAGCGGTACGTGCCGAACGCGAAAGTGCCTCCGGCCGCGACGGCCAGGGCCAGGACGATGAACACTCGCATGCGAGCCATATGTGACGAGCTCCCTAATTCCTATTCGTTACGCACTCACGACAGCAGCGCGGCCATGACAACACCAACCGCAATGGCCGGCGCATATGCGAAGCGGTTATCCGCTTCGGGTGACTCGATTCGAGCAGCAGCCGCCGATCCCTGAGAGACCAGCTTCGCCGTCGCGCCAATCGTGTGGCGCAGGCGGCGCCGCCGAATCGCAATGGCTACCGCGAGCACGCCGCCAACGATCGCGGTGTAAAGAAATGCCTGTACGGTCGTCGCCGGCCCGAGCAGGGCACCAGCCGCCGCAAACAACTTGACGTCTCCGGCGCCGGTCGCGCCGAACACGTGTCCGGGCAGCATGAACGCCAGCCCGAGTGCACACCCCAACAAGGCGCCACCCAACCCGATGGGACCGAGCTTGGCCGCCGCGATCCCAACGCCAATCACTGCCAGGGCGCCCGTCAGCGCATTGGGAATGCGCCGAGTACGCAGATCAATCACCGCCGCCAAGCCGGTGCCCGCGCTGACGATCGTGAGAGCAAGGGCTTCAGATGGCACTCATGACTCCGGAGATGTATGACCAGAACACCGTGTTGATCGTGGTTCCAACGGTTGCCACCGCACCGATCGCGACGAGCACGATGAGCGCGACGAGCAACGCGTACTCGAGCAGATCCTGTCCGGACTCTTCGTCCATCGCAGGTCGACCCCGCAGAAGGTCGGTTGCATCTCGCATCATCTTGGTCATGCTTCGGTGCTCACTCGATTCGCACGAACGACAGAGCGGGCGGCAGGCCGCCGCCCGCCCTTCGTTCCGTTAGCCATCGACCGTCACGCTCAACTACGGCGTGGCGTCCCCGAGCTTCACCGAGATCTGGTCGAAGATCTCCTTGACGTTCGAGCCGGTCGTGGTGATGACGGCCACGCACACGAGAGCGATCAGCGCGACGAGAAGGGCGTATTCCAGCAGGTCCTGCCCCGAGGAGTCGCGGACGAACGCACGCACACGGTTAATCAAGTTCATAAGGTCCCTTTCCCTGGTGCGCTCGGGATGCCCCCAACCGCACACGCCAGTGTTTCGAAAGCGGCCACTTGCCAGTGGCGTGACCGCGACCACAGCCGACGTAAGCGCAACGGCCGTGCCATGGCTGAGCACCGGTGATGCCTGGCCGGGTTGAAGTGCAGATGTCACAGCGACTTGACGACCCTCGCTACGCCCCGTCGGGCGCGCGGCCACTCACCTGGCATCCACCGCTTTCGCTATCCAGCTTCGTAAGCGCTCGGTCGATTCCGTGTGTGGCAACCGTGTCTCGAATCGGAACGACATCCTGCCAGGCGCTGAGACCTCCGCGCCAACGCTCCATTCGCATCGACAGCGGATATGTAAACGCGAAGACGAAATCCGTCTGTGCACGTCACCGGCGGGCGTCGCGAGCGGATCGGCGCGGTCATATCAAGTTGCGCACCGACAGCGTGTTGGCGGCATTCAGACGAGCCGGAACGGCACTTGCGAGAGGGAGGGATATCGGAGTGTCGCCAAGGGTAAGTGAACGATGCAACGCGTAATCAAAGACGCGCTGATTTCGGTGGGAGCGGTGGTGGTCCTGATCGTGGCACTCGTGTCGATTGATGACAGAGTGCGCCAACGCGTGGCGGAGATTCTGAGAACGCCGCCGAGTTCAGCCGAGATCGCCGGCACTGGAGCGCAAGTTGCGCAGGTCTCGAATCTCGTCTTCAAGGCGGTGCGCGATCAAAGTGTCGAAAACGCTCCGATGGTGATCTTCGGTGTCGCCGCCACGGTACTGGTTTTGTTCATGTTGCGAACATAACGGTTTACAACGTCCATGCAGTTGATTCTCGCCATCGTCGCCGACCAGCAGCAGGCAGCCCAACTCGCCGCGTTGATAGACGGCCGCCTCGCTGTTGATCTGGTCCAGGCCGCCGAAGTGGGCGAGGGACTGCTGGCGCTCGACGACCGCATTCCCGATCTGATTCTGACATCGCCGTTGATGTCGCCGTTCGACGATGGCGTGCTCGACGAGTACCTGCGCGACCTCGGCCCGGCCGGCGCGCACGTCCAGACGCTCCGCATCCCGGTCCTGAGTCAGGCTCCAAAGAAGGCACCACGTCTCGGTTTCTCATTGCGCCGGCGCGCGAAGCCCGAACCAACGACGCCGGTTGGCTGTGAGCCCAAGGTGTTCGCCGACGAGATCGCGGTGTACCTCGCGCGCGCGGCTGAAGACAAACGTCATGCCTCGGCGAACGAGACGGCGCCTGTCATCGAGCGCCGTGTCATTCAGGACGAAGAGCCGGTGCAGACGTTCGTGGCCGACGAAGAGTGGAGACCGGCTTATGCCTCCGACGCCGTGGACGAGAACGCGGCATGGGCAGCACCCGAACCCGAGGCCGAGACGAGCGCCTGGCGCAGTGACCTGCTGGACAGGCCGGTCGCGGACGAGACGCCGACCTATGAGACGCCAACCTGCGAGCCGCACCACGTCGAGGCGGCTGCCGAGTGGCAGGAAGACACCATCGAGACGTCAGCGGCCAACGAGCAGAACGCCGCGATCTACGAAGAGGTCCGGCTCACGCCAGACACGTATGTGGAACCGGCCCAGGTGAGCGCGGACATCACGTACGCGGAACCGGTCGAGGACGAGGCTCCCGTGTTCGTCGAAGCCACGTCTGCGGTTGTCGAATCTCCGCGTGGCAGCGTGTCTCCAGTCGCGCCCCTCGAGGAAAGAGCAGTTGCAGCGCCGGTGCTGGTTGCCGCCGTCGAGGAGACGGTCGTCGAGACACCCGCCGTGGCACAGCCGATCGTGACGCCAGCAGTGGTTGCGCGCCCGTCGATGACACCGACAACTGCTCCAGCCGTCGCGGAGGACGACGCTCACAAGGCAACACCGTCCTTCAAGGCTGCACTGGCCGCCATCAGAGCGGCGTGGGGGAAGCCCTCGACTGAGGATTCACCGGCTGAAGTGCAGCAATCGACGGCCTCCATGCCGAAGGAATCGATGGTGCCTGTACCAGATGTGCCGGCACCTCTCGAAGTGGATTTGACTGGTGCGGTCGAACTGCTCGATGAACCATCGACCGTAAACGAGGATCCGTCGGTGGCGGTGTCCCGCCCTTTCGTACCCGCCGACTCGCCTGAGACGCCAGAGGTGTATGAGCTCTCAGTCGAGCCGGAGATGAACGAGGTCGCTCCTTCTCTCCCGGAGCCATCCGGCGATCGCCGCAAGAAACCGGCGAAGCGCGCAAACAAAGCTGTGAAGGCGAAAGGCCCGCGCCCCGCGCAGCCCAAGTCCGCTCAGGATGAGTGGGGAGTGTTCGATCCCAATCGCTGCGGGTTCGCTGCCCTCGTTGACAAGCTCGACGAGGAGGTCTCAGACGAGAAGGTCAAGCAGCCCCGGAACAGCGGCAAGGCTCGGGTGCTCTCCTGCTCATGACACCAATGGCCAGTACACCCAGACGACGATTCAGACGGCTGCGCAGCGCGCGCGGGTCCACGCTGGTGGAAGCGGCGATCATCACGCCCCTTCTGCTGCTGTTGACGTTCTCCATCGTGGACTTCGGTGCGCTGCTCTACATCTACCTCTCGCTCGAGAGCGGCGTCACGCAGGCCACTCGCTTTGCCATCACCGGCGCGGCAACGCCGGGCATGACCCGCGAGGACGCAATCCGCAATGCCATGCGGGCAGCCACGCCGACGCTGACGCTGCCTGACGGCGCGTTCACGTTCAGCTTCATGCCACCAGGAGCCTCCACGTGGTCCAGCGGCGCCGGCGGCCCGGGCGATATCGGCAAGGTCTCCGTGAACTACACGTGGAACATCATGACGCCGCTGATCCGGCCGTTCTTCGCCGACGGCCAGGTCGACGTGCGGGTTGAATCCGCGATGAAGAACGAGGCGAGATGGCAATGACGCAGCGACTCACGAGTTCTCGAGGTCAGAGCCTCCTCGAGTTCGCGCTCATCATGCCATTCATCCTGCTGGTGGCGCTCGGCGTCATCGAGGTCGGCTACGCACTGCTCGACCAGCACGTCGTCACCAAGCTGACGCGAGAAGGTTCGAACCTGATTTCGCGCGACGTGAAGATCAACGACGTCGTGACCGCCATGCGCACGATGAGCTCGCGCCCGGTGGACTTCAACACGCGGTCGCGGATGGTCCTCAGCGTCCTGAGAAAAGGGGGGACGCCAGGAACTCCCAACTACGACCAGGTGATCGTCTATCAACGCCACGAGTTCGGGAGCCTGACCGGCACGGGCATCTCGAGCGCTCTGCAGACGCGTGGTACCGGGGCGTACCGTGGGGCTCCCGACTACGAGGCCGTCAATGCCGATACGGACACCAGGATTCAACTCTCGACTCTCCCTGCCAATCTGACGATGGATCGCGGCAACACGATCTATGTGACCGAGATCTTTACCCGACACGATCTGATCACTCCCCTGAGCGGATTCGGCGTCACCGTGCCCAGCACGCTCTATTCGATTGCGTATTTCTAGCGCGGGCAGCACGAGCACGCGCTGGGCCTGGGGAGAAGGCAGACAGACATGAGCACACGATCTCGTCTTTCAAGTGAACGGGGCGTCACCCTGATCTACATGGCGATCTTCATCACGACGGGCCTGCTCTTCACCGGGCTCGCCGTCGACAGCGGCCGCGCATATGTCGTCAAGGCGCAACTCACCAAGGCGGTCGACGGCGCCGCCCTGGCCGCCGCGCGAAACCTGCACAGCGGCGATCCCGAGGGTGAAGCGGCACGCATCTTCAGAGCCAATTTCCCGGCGGGATACCTCGGTACGTCGACGGTGACGGATCCGGCGACGGATCCCGGCTTCTTCGAGACGCAGACGATTCGCGAAACGGGCGTCAACATCGTCACGGTACAGGCCACCGCCGTGGTGCCCACGACGTTCATGCGGCTGGCCAACTTCAACGAGGTCACGGTCCATAGTTCGGGTGAAGCGCAGCGACGCATGGTCGACCTGTCGCTCGTGCTCGACACGTCCGGATCAATCGGATCGCGGTGGGGTGCCGTTCGAGCGGCGGCGATCGAGTTCATCAACGCTTTCGACGAAAGCAGCGACCGCCTGGCCCTCATCACCTACGGTGACGGTGTACGAGTCCGCCAGCCGATGCCGTCAAGCCGCGGCTTCTCCAAGAGCGCGATGACCGGCTCCATCCCGGCGACGCTGCCTGGTGGATGGACACCAATGGGCGAGGGACTCTATCGCGGCTGGGATGAGTTGCGATCGGTGCCGACCGGGTCGCAGTCGGGCCTGCGCGTGATCGTCCTGTTCACCGACGGTTCGGCGAACGGTGTGCCTGGGTTCTGGGATACCACGGGAATCGCCAAGAGCGTGTCGACCTCAGACTTCCCGGAACGGTCGCCGGACCCGGATAACATCACGACGGACACGCCGCAGATCCAGGGTCTCTACGACACCGAGACCGGCAGCCGCAGTCCCTCGCTTTCGAAGTGTGGGTCCATCTACACCGACGGCAGCGTCCATCGGAACGGGAGTGGTTGCGTGCCCACCGGCACCTATACCGTCATGAGCTGGCTGCCTGACGCGAGCGCGCACACGCACCACCGCAGCGCCGGCATCCCGACGTCGTTTCCCTTCCAGAGCAACACGCTGCAGGTCGACGGTGGATCGCAAATCACGCGTCGCGGTCTGATGAACTACGACACGGGGCGCGGCAAATATCCCGCACACGTCCGCAATATCCGCAACGCTGCCACCAACCTCGTCGAGATCGTCGCGAATGCCGCGCGAGACGATGAGGACGGGGACCAGCCGATCCGCATCTTCACCATCGGGATGGGCAACCTCGTGACACTGCCGCTCGGGAGCAGACCCGAGACCTCGCAAAGCGTGCTGATTCGAATCGCCAACGACCGGACGTCGCCCGACTTCAACAGCGCCCAGATGGAAGGCAAGTACTACTTCGCGCAGACCGAAGCTGACGTGGGCCCGGCGTTTCAGCAGTTGCAGAATCAGATCGTGCGCCTGAGCAAGTAAATGTCGGCACTCTTCGCGGGCGTCTTGTTCCTGAACGCGCTCCTGCTGTTCTGGGTTCAGCCGCTCTTCGCGAAGATGGTGCTGCCGGTGCTGGGCGGTTCACCGTCGGTCTGGACCGCCTGCATGCTCTTCTTTCAGGCTGCGCTGCTGGCAGGATACGCCTACAGCCACGCAGGGCTGGGATGGCTTGGCATCCGACGGCACGCCGTCGTCCACCTCGTGTTCGTCTGGCTTCCGCTGTTCCTGCTGCCGATCGAGGTGACATCGGTCACGGCCGCCTCGGCCGCTGAGCAGCCGGTCATCTGGCTCCTGACCATCGTCGCCACCAGCGTTGGGTTCCCGTTCGTCGTGCTTTCCGCCACGGCGCCCCTGCTGCAACGCTGGTTCTCCGCCGCACGTGCCGGCGCCTCCGATCCCTATTGGCTCTACGCGGCGAGCAACGCGGGCAGCATGGTGGCACTGCTCGCCTTCCCGATACTGCTCGAACCGTCGTTTCCCGCGCGACATCAGGCCATCATCTGGAAGTACGGCTATGGCATCGTCGCGGCGCTGTTGACGACGTGCGCGATCGCCGTCATTCGAGCGCACCCCTCTCATCAACGGTCGAATCAAGAAAAGATCGAGTCCCCGGCCCCCGGTCTGCTGCCATCGTGGCGCGAGCGACTGGGGTGGCTGGCGCTGTCGTTCGCTCCGTCGAGCCTGATGCTTGGCGTCACGACGTACATCTCGACAGACGTCGCGGCGGTTCCGCTTCTGTGGGTGCTTCCGTTGGCGTGTTATCTCCTCACGTTCATCGTCGCCTTCGGCGGGTTTTCCGAGGGGCTGAGCGCGCTGACCGGACGGATTCTGCCGCGGGCGTTGCTGCCGCTCGTCTTCGTCCTGCTCCTGGGTGCTCCGCTGCCGTTGTGGATCACCATCCCGTTGCATATCACGGCGTTCACGGTGCTCGCGCTTCTCTGTCATTTGCAGCTCTCGAAAAGGCGCCCGGGCGTGCAGCACCTGACCGAGTTCTACCTCTGGCTGGCGGCCGGAGGCATGGTGGGAGGCGTCTTCAACACGCTGGTGGCGCCACAGATCTTCACGTCGGTGGCGGAGTATCCGATCGCGATCGCCATCGCGTGCCTGCTGTGTGTTTCACGCGCGCAATTCCAGGAGGCCCTGAGGAATCCACGTCGGCTGGCCATGCCCGCCCTCGCCGCCAGCATCGCAGCGGCCCTGCTCGTTGGTGGACGGTTGGAGATTGTTCCATCCACTCCGATGATCGTGCTTCTTGGCGCGCCCGTACTGATCGGCCTCAGTCTCGCCAGGGACGCGGCGCGTTTCGCGCTGACGATCGCCGGGTTGTTCGCGGCGCTGTTTGTCGGAAACGCCGTGTCGCCAGCGGAAGGCGGACACCACCTGTATACGGAGAGGACGTTCTTTGGAGTCTATCGCGTACGAGCGGATGCCGACCGCAAGTTCGTCGCGCTCACGCATGGAACGACCATTCACGGCTCGCAGGTCATGGACGACTCATCGCCGGAGCCGCTGGCGTACTACCACCCGCAGAGCCCGATCGGACAGGTGTTCGCGCTGTTCGGAGCCAGCGCACACTCTGTTGGCGTCATCGGCCTGGGTGCCGGGACGCTTGCGGCATATGTCCAGCCAGGCGCCTCGTGGAGCTTCTACGAGATCGACGAAGCCGTAGAACGAATCGCCCGGGACACTCGATTCTTTCACTACCTCGATCGATGCGGCGCGCAGTGTTCGGTCATCCTCGGCGATGCCCGTCTGTCACTCGCAGAGAGCCAGGTGAAGCACGACGTTTTAGTACTGGACGCGTTCAGCTCTGATGCTATTCCGATGCATCTGCTGACCACCGAGGCGCTGCAGACCTACGAATCGACCCTCGCCGCGGACGGCATCCTCGTCTTCCACATCTCGAATCGTCATATTCAATTGCGGCCCGTCGTCGCGAGACTGGCGCGGGACCGTGGCCTGAAGGCCGTTGCTCGACTGGATTCGGCGGCCGACATGGCGAGACGGCACCACGCATCCCACTGGGTCGTAATGGCGCGGAATGCGGCGACACTCGACCGCTTGTCGACGGATTCGCGATGGAAACCAGTGCGCGCAGACGATCGGCGAGCCTGGTCCGACGATTTCTCGAACATCTGGACCGAGCTGCGCTAGCCGGCTGTCCGCTACTTCGGCGGTGCGGGCTTCTG